>NZ_PEAZ01000051.1:0-43643 GCF_002734245.1 Sphingobacterium sp. 1.A.4 | reverse complement strand
TCAATGCCAACGACCTGCTTGAGTGTTTTCATGTTAATTTTTTGATGTGAAACTGAAAAATCAATAGTGAAACTTCCCTTGGACTTGTCTCCTTATGGATATTCAAGCTGGACTGTAATTCCGCCTTACATTCTGTTCTGTCTTAGGAAGCGAAAAAGAGGAAGGCCATCTCTAAAAATCAGTATGCTAAAAAAGCTACTAAGACAGCCCTAGGCTCTCCCTCTTTTCACTAAATACAGCAAATCTATAAAACAAAAAATGTCTCCTACATTTGCTTGACACAAACATAGGAGACAGCCCCTTTTATTTTTTTTTATCCGAGGCTTTATAAAGCTCAACGAAAGCGAAAAGGAGCACGTATTTGTGCTGCTCGATGCCTTCCTAGCCAAAAGCAAGATGCAGGCTATACTCAAATAAAACAACACCCAATCTTTATTGGATTGGGCGTTCTATAAATTTTGAGTTAGATTCTCTTAAAACAACTTATAGAATATTAAAAAGAGACCGAATACTATACCCAATAGTAGAGATAGAATGACCTGAAGTCTACTTAGAGACAAGGAATGACTACCATCAGAGGTCTTCTTAATCCTTCTCAGAAAGAATAAAAGTTGTAAGCTTGAAGCTATAACAAAGACAAGACCAAACAGCAGTCGAAAAAGATTATTTTCGTTCATTTAGTTTCTTTTTTATTTTTTCTTGTATCGCCTTATCATAAACTTTCCCTACTTCTCCAGCCATATTGATAATGATAAACCCTGAAACTTCGTTACAACTCCATTTGATACTCTTCTTGTTCCCTCGACTCCCCAATTTCCCAATTTTCGAAAAAATTGCTAGACACCAATACTAGCCGATTTCTTGACCCAGTCAACATCAGTATATCCTTTTTCTTTCGCTTGTGCAACTTTAGTTACTTGTCGATCGTATGTATAATATGTATTTCCAGTATAAGCCTTCCATTTTATCCAATCATTTGGTCCTCGTCCATCAGGATCGATGAATCGTTGTAATCATACTTGCCGTCTTGGATATATGAACCTCCCAAAAAATGTACTCCCCCTTTCAACTCATCCTGCAATTCCTTTCCATTATAAAGATAACTATTATCATTGTAAACATAGCTCGAATTAGCACATCGCTTGCCAAATGGATATTGCCATTGTATTCCCAGTAAAATGATTCTGCGATGCTGATTATATTAAGCGTCCTATCAAATATCATCCTCCTTCCATTCAAATCTATTATCTGCGTCATCAGGATTGATACCTGCAGTTTTTAATCCTATCAATGCATCATTATCCCACAAAATAATCTGCAACCATATTTCCTTACCTTTAAAACAGAAATCCAAAACCACTTTGCTCCTTTTTAAAGCTTGGTTTACCCGAGATTTTCCATCCAGATCTTCACCCAGATTAATTCTAATTCTATTTTTCTTGATATTACTCAAAGTTATTTTGCTAATATCCCCGAACCTATCTTGAAATATAGTGTCAAAATCCGATTTATCCTTTATTTCCATTATCCTACCTGCTACAAACTAAAAAACCTTTAATACAACTTATTTCACCTATTCTTATACCTTAAAAGCTATCCTGTCTATTGTTTCGAGGACCACTTAAGCAAATCCGTATAAATGTTTTTTATTTTTGGAAAATCATTCTGATTATAAAGACGAACAAGTTCTTCATTAAATTCTTTTGATTTAGGGAAGCCTTTTAACTTCATCCTACCATCAATATTTTCTCTGACTTTCGATAGAAGAATTTGATTTTTGGGTTCGGTATCCATGATGTACAAAATGAACAATCCCCAGGTTAAATACTCATCAAAAACTTTAATAGGATTTGGATAATGATTGGTTGATTTATTCGTTGAATCCACCCAAATTGATCTCCTATCAAAAATAGTATCGATATGGTTCTTAAACGTTGAACTTACTGGACCTACATAATTATGATCAATTTCTGTAAAAATCACCCTACTGTTCAATGCCCTATTAAAATCTTGATCTATATCTGCTTGATGTTTGATTACCGGTAGGTACAAAAGCATTTCCTTAAAATTATTATCTTCAAAAGTATGTGTTGCATTTATGCCACCTATAAGTCCCGAGGTCAAAACCCGATAGCTATTGATTTTATAATCAAACTTATTTTCTAGCCATTTCTTTTGCTTATCTATTGCCGCATATTTGATATAATCATCTATAATAGTTTGAAAATAAGGCTTATGAGCTTGATAAAATTTCCTATAGCCTGATTTCTTGGCGAAATCCTCAATTTCTTTCCGATACAATACTATTGGATCTTCATGAATCTCCACTGTTCCTACCCCCTTTGCAGGAAATGTATAAACATTTGTCCTAATCAAACTGTCGCCATCAAATTGGAATCCATAGGAATTGGAAGATATCAAAATGTAATAAATAAGACTTTTTTGCAATAATGAATCACATATCTTAATTGCCTTATGGTCTTTGAATTTACTGAAATGATTAATCACCTCTTGATGATAACTGTTTTTGTGATTAACCATATTGGAGTCCTTAAGTCCATGATCTGTAATCGCCATCATGATTAAAGCCAACTCCTGTACCTCCGGTATCTCTATATTTACCTTATTATCGTTGAGTTTAATGTATTCTTGGTTAAATCTGACAGCATTATCTTGTCCATACAAACCAACAAAACTAAAAGTGCATAGGACGATTATTAAAAATATTCTCATGTGTAGACAGAATTATAAAATTAGTTAGTGTTTTTTCTCATATCCATAAATCTTTATCCATTATGGTCTGAAATAGGATATGAATAAATTTCTACATTTTTTTTGACATTACTCAAAGGTGTTCTGCTGTTTTCATATTATTTTTTTATAATCAGATTTAAGTATCAATACTTGGTATCTTTGATAATAGAAATTTATATCTAAAATTATGGCTCGGAATACTTCAATATTATTAGGAGAGTATTTTGATAGTTTTATTAAAAAGCAAAACAAAAGTGGGACGTTTTCTTCTGTAAGTGAAGTGGTAAGTGCTGCGTTAAGAATGTTTGAACACGAGGAATCAAAGAAAATAGAATTAATAAAGGAACTTAAGAAAGGGGAAAAATCTGGATTTTCTTCAAATTTTGATCCGGAATCATTCAAGCAGAACCTTCATAAAAAATATTCAGCTGACAAATGAACTACATAATTAGTAAAGAAGCTGAAAAATGATTTAGAAAATATTTGGCTTTATACTTTAGAAACCTGGTCGTTTTAACAAGCTGATTATTATTTTGATTTAATCATATATGAAATCGAATATATAGCTGAAAATCCAAAATATGGAAAAGATATTAGCGAAGTTAGAAAAGGATATTTTTTGTCACGTGTAAAATCACATTTTATATTTTATAAAGTGAATTTATACGATGAAAAAATTGAAATAATTAGGATTCTCCATCAAAAAATGGACATCGAATCGCATTTAAATGAAGGATGAGTCTTGTTCAAATTTTATTCGGTAATAAAACCAGAAGTCCAATTATCTGAGTCTAATTTATAAGCTGAAATTTCAAAACCATCTAAATTATTTTTAAACCCTTCAAGTTTAGATGTTCTATTTATTGCCTCTTCCGCATTTTTAATTGAGCTATATACACCAATTAATTTAAAATCCTCTCCATTCTCAAGCCTATTATCAATATGAGTATGCCATAATAAAAAAACTTCTTTCATACTAATTTCTATTTCTATCCCCACTTTTTTTAATTTTACTATATTCACTTTATTTTCGTACTATCGGCCTCCATCCCATCAGGATCAATCATCAAGATTGGATTGTTTCCTCAAAGGAATACTTGTTTGCAAACTTAACACCAACTATTATTTTAATTCCTTTTGGTTATCCCAAAAAACGTTTGTATCCCAATGATGGTTTGTACTCAGTAATTTTACTCAATATGATTTTTAATTTTGCTTTTTCTAAACCTTCTCTCTAAATATGAAAAACAATTAACAATATATATCAAAGTCAAATTCAATCCCTAATTTTGCATTTACTCGATTAAACCTAGATCCAAGATGCACCCATGGAACACTTTCCTCCGCGTTATTTATAAATACAGCACACGAAAACTCACAATAATATCTCTTACAAATAAATTCAAAATTTTCTAATTGCTTCTCAATTACATCTAGAATAGAATTCATTTGCGTTTCAAAGTCTTCTTTATCACTTTTAAATGCATCTAAAAACCATCCATTTTGTTTTGCCAGCCGATCAACTTTTGGGTTCATTCTCAAACCTTTTACATGGAATTTTGATGGTTGGATACCTAAAAGATTAGAAATATCCTGATGTGTAACATCATCAAAGCCAAAAACACAAAAACTTAAAAATATTTGATTCTTCTCTACCATATTTACTTATTTTATAATTCATTTAAGTTATATCCTGTAGGCTCGCCTGGGCCATTTCCTCCTTTTGGTTTTATTTAAAAGATTAGTAACTAATCCAATATTTTATACTTGAAAGCAGTCTAATTGATATAAGAATTTATTTAAATCAAAGTCCATATCAATAATTTTTTTAAGTTCTTCTGCTTCCATTCCATTTGGATCTATCATCAAAATCGTAATATTTAATCCATAATTATAGGGTAAAAACCCAACTCCCGGCAGATATCAGTAGTGGTTTTACCTGATTCAGCTTGATTGCCGAAACGATCTGACGCTCGCTGATTCTTGTCTTTTTCATTGAACTGTTTTAAGTTACGAATTTTCGCACTTCAAACAACCCGACTTTTCGCGAGGGGTACAAGTGAATTGACAAGATGAAAAAATTGAAAGAATTAGGATACTCCATCAAAAAAATGAACATTGAATCGCATTTAAATGAAGGATAGTACACAAATCTTTTAATATTAATTATTACACACCTAAACTAGATACCGCATCATTGTAGCAGAAATAATCCTTTCCTCGTTAGCTAAATATTAACGAATTAAAAACCATTTCATTTACAAAGCCCAATTATGTATAATATCCTGTTTAAAAACAAATTCAACCCATTTTTTAAGTTCAGCATTCTGCTCATACTCGCTATTACCACTACCCTTTTCCCTAGCTGTAAAAATTCCTTATTCGATACAGATGGAAATGATGGTGAACTGAATTACCATTTACAATTCGGAAGTTCAATTCAAGTAATAAATGGGAACATCCTAATCAGTGGCGTAAAAGCAAAAAACAGAGAAATAAGTTCCAAATTTTGGGTGAATGGAAAATCTACAGAAAAATCAGCTTTCATGAACCAGATTAAAAATCAAAGCGGTTTCCGGGAGGCAATTAATAACCAAAGCAGAATTGTTTATAATTACAAAGATAACCAAGGAAACATACAAGAATTTCAATTTTTCCAATCCGCTTTCAGAGAGAAAGAACTTATGCCCTATTTCCTCAATGGCAAGGAGATAAAACTATCGTCTGATAGTACGGGAACCATTTCAGCAGTAAGTTTTTACCATAATAAGCCAATTTTTGCTGGAACCTATGGTAAATTTGTCGGAACAGAAATGGGATCTGCCTTTGCTCCCAAATCGGCTTTCTATTGGGAAGAAAACAGCGGCTTTACCGAATTGATCATTCCAAAAGAATCCCAAGTATTCAATGGTATCACATCAATATTTAGGCATTCTCCAGAAGAGACCTATGTGGCAGGATTGTGTGGAATCCCTATGTACTGGAAAAATACCGAGGCAATTGTATTGAATAAAAACCTACATGGCGAAGTCCATCAAATCATCAAAAACGGCAATGACCTTTATGCGGTGGGGCTGATCAATAAAAGGAATTCAAACAGTACCGGCCATACAGCCTGCTACTGGAAGAACGGAGAAATCCATGAGCTGGAAGATAATGCACAGGCCTATGGAATATTCGTGGATGGTACAGATGTTTATATTACAGGTGCAACTGGCGTTGTGCCAACAGCCTACAAACCCTGCTATTGGAAGAATGGAAAACGAATAGACCTGGAAATGTAATCCCAGGTCTATCCAAATCATCTCAAGAAAGTCTTGATGATTATTTATAAAATTATTTCTTCTTTAATTTCTGTAAACGGTCGGTTGCTGTAGGAATAATATCATCATCACCTTCATAATTTTCGATCACACTTTCCAAGGTACTTCTTGCCTGAACATTATCCCCTTTGCGGGAATAAGTATCTGCAAGGAGGATAAAGCTCTTCGCCACCCAGTAATCATGCGAATCCATATTCTCGATCACATCAAAAGCTGATTTTTGGGCTTTGTCGTATTCCTTGTTATCATATTGCATCAATCCCACACGATACCTCGCCTCAGCACTCACAGCCCCTTGGCTCTTCAATGCCGCCAGATTAAACTCTTTTAAAGCATTTTCTTTGTTTTCCTGCTTTAAACTGGCCTTAGCCGCATACAGATGCGCCGTAGCAATTTCCTCTTCCGTAGCCTTTTCATAGCCCTGAACCAACTTCGCATACTTATTCATCTGTTCGTAATCGCCTAATTCAAAATAACAGATCATCAGATTCGTGACCGCATAACCATAATTTTCCTTATAGTCATTATTCAGCTCCAACTTTTTAAGATGCACAATCGCCTCGTTGTATTCCTTTAGACTCAGGTAAAGTGCCGCAGCAGTCATTAAGGTTTTCTCGGTATAAGGGCTGGTCCAATCGTTCAGAATGATATTCAGATCATGCAGGGCTTCCTGGGGCTTATTGGTATGGTATAAGCTCACTCCACGGATATAACGCGCATGTTTCTCTTGTCTAGGTTTTGGAAACTTATCAAAATAAGCATTGATCGCCTCAACAGCTGGTCCATACTGTCCTCTCGCAAACAAGGTTCTTCCTGCTTGGAATGCCATGTTATCCTGCTCTGCCTCACTCAGGTTACTGATATTGTTATTGATGGCATATTCAATATAACTCGGCGCATCGCCTTGATCCAGATAAATACTTTCAATGGAAGCCATGGCCTGTGCGGCCTCTGAAGTTGTACTGAAATCCTTCACCACTTTTTGGAAGGTAGCCATAGCTGCTTCCGTTTCATCCTTATTGTATTGAACCAAACCAATGGTTACTAAGGCTCTAGGCACATAACTACTTCGAGGATATTGCTTGACCATCTTCTGAAGCCCTTCTATTGCAGCATCATACTCACCCATCGTAAAATACATGTATGGGATCTCAAAGGCCACATCATCTGCATAGTTGGATCCTGGATATTTTTCTACAACAGATAGCAAGGTTTGTAATTTTCCTTCATTATTTCCCTGCAAGCCTTGTATAATTCCCTGTTGAAACAAGGCATAATCTTGGTTCGGTGCCTTCTCGCTGATCAATTGATCATAAAAACCTTTAGCTTTTTCATAATTACGCATGGTGAGGTAGGAATCTCCCAATCGAGCCATCACATCGTATTTCACCTTCTTATCTAAAGAGCTTCCCTCCGATGCTAAAAACCGCTCGAAATAATCGGCAGCCACGCTGTACCTATTGATGCGGAATGCCGCATAGGCCAAAGCGTAATTTGCATAATTATATACAGAGGTATTTTTCGCTGCTGGAAGACGAAGGAATCTGCTGAAGTTGTCGACTGCTTCGCTGAATTTGCGGACTTCGTACATGGCTTCTGCTTTCCAATAGGTTGCCAATGCTGCCATTTCGGGATTTAAGGTAGATTTTTCGGCCCGCATGAACATGGAAATACTGTTTTCGAATGCACGTTCGTTATAGAACTCCAAACCTCGATAATAGGTAATCTTCTGGTAGACCTCTTCTGCTTTCTGATCTCGATTACTGAAGGATTCCAACAGATAAACGGCAGTCTCAAAATTGCTACTTCCGGAGAGGATCTCCGCCATTCGCGATTCCGTGGTTTCCTTTTGGTTGGCGCTTAAATCTACGCCCTCAAATCGCAGGGCAAGATAATCCTTTAAAGGTTGTAAGGATACCTGCACCGAATCCAATTCATTTAGCATCTTCGCATAGTTGTATAAGGCATCGGCTTTCAATTCCTTATCGAAACTCAGTTGGGATGCTTTGTAGAATGCATTCCTGGCATTTACTTTATCGCCATTTTCCTGTGCAATCTTTCCTAGGGCGATGATGGAACTCTGATAAAAAGCATCTCCCGGCTCCACCTTCTTCAGTATGGAACTGGCACGTTCATACTCTTTACCCCGATAGGCCATGATACCTATCCGGTTATTATCAATATTATTTCGGGAAGCATTGGGGTATCTTTCCGGCAAAGGACTATGAAAGGGTTCGCGGAAATCGTAGCGGGAATAGAACATGCCGGCAGCGATCTGCCGCAATTCAACTTCCAATGCCTTCCGATCGATGTCCATATCCGGTGTACGCCTGATCTTGACCACATCCGCTAGCATCGGACGGTAATCCCTTACTATTTCTATGGAATCCAAAGTTGCAGGTTGCTGTTTTTCCTTCTCTTGCGCCTGTCCAGCTAATAATAATATAGAAAAGAAACCAGTAAGGATATGTTTCTGGTATCCGGTAAATATATTTTTCTGATAATTCGTATTGAAACCTAGTTTAAGTGTCATCTCTTCTTTTGCTGAGCTTTTCCAATAATAAATTACCTCCCTACAATTTATAAGCCAAGACGTCAATATCCCTCTTAAAAATGACAATAGAGATGTATTATTTTCGCTTTATATGGATATCTGTTTGTGGAAATGGGATCTCTATGCCTGCTGAATCCAAGGCTTCCTTGCAGCTGATGATGAGTTGTTCCTGCATAGCCCAGAAATGTTCATTGCTGGTCGTTACACGTACGGAAAGATTGATTGCGCTGTCTCCCAAACTGGTAACCACCACATCTGGTGCAGGATCGTTAAAGGCATATTCATTTTTGCGAATACACTCCAATAGAATGGATTTTGCCAAACGTAGGTCTGCATCATAGGATACCCCTATATCAAACCAAGTCCTGCGTGTACCCAATTCCGTAAAGTTGGTGATATTACTGTTTGATAATTCCCCATTTGGAATAATAACCAATTGATTCTGCGGGGTTACCAATCGGGTATTGAAGATATCGATCACCCTAACAGTACCGTCCACACCACTAGAGGAAGAAATATAATCTCCCACACGGAATGGTTTAAAGAGTAGGATAAGAACTCCACCGGCAAAATTTGATAGGGAACCTTGCAGGGAAAGACCAATAGCCAGCCCGGCTGCACCGATTACAGCAATAAATGTAGAGGTCTGTACGCCCAACTGACTTACCACCACGATAAACAACATTACCTTTAATATCCAATTGATCAGGTTGCCAAGAAAGGTACGGATGCTTGGATCGACCTCCCGTTTGATGAAGATCTTATCTACAAGCCTTCTAACCATTCGGATCAACCAAAGTCCCAGAAATAAGACTAATGCAGCCGATAAAATGGAACTGATCAAGATTGGCGCATAGGCTATCGCACTATCTATAAATTTTTCTATTTTCCCTTCAACGTTTTCTAATTGTTCTACTTGCATTTTTATATTTAGTTTATACGCTTAATTCATCTGAACTTTCCAATTCCCTCACAAAATCCTTTCCCCAGTAATGGATATCGTAATGTCTGATCTGCTGGAGCGACCTTCTGATCCTGATCCGGGCTTCCTCCTCTTCCATGGTCAATGCTTGGTGTAAAGACTCGATCATGCTCAACTGATCGTAAGGATTTGTTGGAACGCAATAAGGAAGTTCCACTGATGCGCCGGCAAATTCGGATAAAACCAGTACCCCCGCCTGTTTCAGTACTCCTTGCGTAGCTACAAATTCTTTGGAAACCAGGTTCAATCCATCCCTTAATGGGGTGATCCAAGCAACATCCGCCAAAGCATACTGGATAAGAACTTCCTCAAACGGTAATGCCTGGTAGAAATACTGGATCGGGGTCCAATCTAAAGTGGCGTATTTACCATTGATCTCCCCAACGGCCTGGTTTACTTGGTCACGAATCTTATCGTATATCCGCATCCCTTTGGATGGTGGCGTGCATACATTGATCAATTCCACTTTACCCTGAAATTCAGGATGTTGTTTCAGGAATTCTCCAAAAGCCTGTACCTTTTCCAAAGGCCCTTTGACATAGTCCATCCGTTCGATGGAAACTATACGTTTTACACCCGTTTTTGCTGCTTCTGTTTTATACCCTTCAATTCGCCTCTGAATGGATTCCTGGGATAGGATCCTTTCGATCAACTCGAAATTTACGCCTACTGGCTGCGCCCCTAAGCGAATGGTACGACCTTCTACCGAAATGATTTTGGTCATATGCTCCACCCCTAACGCCATGCTATAGGTCAGAAACTGATTGGAAACATTTATTGTTTTTTCTATTTCGAACGGCGTATGACTCCTTAAAACATCAATAAAATTCTCTACATACCTCGGTATGTGGAAACTGATGAAATCACACATCAAAAGGCTTCCGATGATTTCCCGTCGCCATGGAATGGTATTGAAGATATCGGCGGCTGGGAATGCTGTATGGTGGAAAAATCCAATCTTCAGGTCGGGTCGCAACATTTTTAGGAAAGAAGGTACCATCCACAGGTTATATTCATGAATCCAGACCAAGGCTTCTCGGTCTGCTTCTCTTGCGATCCTTTCTGCAAACAACCTGTTGATCTTCAAATAATGGTCCCAATCTTTGTGATTGAATTTCGCTTTATCGACGAAGGAAAATATCGTTGGCCAAAAGGCTTCCTTTGAAAAAACCCGATAGAACTGATCGATATCCTTTTGGGAAAGTGTTATAGCGGATACATCTAAATGAGGATATTTTTCCACATCTACTTTTTGCTTTTCTGTGCTCTGGTTCTCACCGAGATCGACCTCCTCACCTATCCAGACGCCAGGTCTTCCCTGCTCGAAAAGCCCCAATAACGATGGGATAATACCATTTGGACTTTGAGGAGCCACCTGTTTGAGTTCACCATCTACCAGTTTGCGTTCATAGGGTAATCGATGGTATACCATGATCAGCTGTTTGTTTTCTGAAGAATCCAGGAGCATGGGTTCAGATGGTTTATTGGAAACGTAGGTCCGAAACCTTTCATGCCTTTCCATACATTCCAGGATACCTGCTGCCCCAGCATCTTCCGCTTGGTAGACATTGGAAAGTCCCTTGGTAGCTTCTAATAGAGCCTCTTCGGAATCCCCAACCGCAACACCTTCGAACCCAGTTTGAAATAAGGAAAGGTCATTCAGGGTATCGCCAGCTACGAGCACCTGCTCGTATGGAATTTCCAATAGGTCAACAAGTTTTTTTAGTGTATTACCTTTATTGACTCCTTTGGGCATAATATCTAAATATTTATTCACCGAGGTGATCACATCACAACCCATTTCAGCAGCAATTTCTTGTACCGTTTCAAGATCGGTTTCCGAATCGTAATAATAGGAACAACGTCGCTGTTGGGGTACATTTTGGTACACCAATCCGGGAATATCGGCATAGGCCTCCTGCAGTTCATAAACGGAAGGCCAATTTATTTCTATCTCATGCTGTATCGGGTCGATTGCCGCCAAGGAGTTACCATCAAAAATTGTAGATCCCACATCTGCAATGACATAATCTGGTGTTGGAATAGTAGGGTCGTTCAATAAGGGAATGACCGATTCCATACCCCTGCCTGTAACAAAGACCAGCTGTATATTCTTATTTTCTTTTATGATCTGATAGAGACGTAATCGTTCTTCCATCTGTCCTCCTAGGAAGGTCCCATCTAAATCAGTTGCTAATAACATGTTTTTCATTTCTCTAATTGTTTTTACTTAGGTTTTAAAGCAATAAATAGCCGATGTATTGGATGACCAATAACATGTATTTCAATCAAACTTTACGGCTTTAATGCAGACTAAAGGTTTAGATTCTGCTGTTCAATTCAATAATTAATGATTACAAATATAGAGAAAATTAAACTAATAAGCAAATTTTAGCGGGTTTTCTTGCTGTACTTTCAGGAGGAAGGAGATCTACGGGAAAGAAATAGGAATTATAATTTTAAATCAATGTGTATCATTTTGCCCTTTTCATCAATGATGATGCTTCTAGGTATGGATTCAATGTTATAGAGGTTCTGGACGATCGGCCCTTTCCATCCCTGAAGTTCAGAAATATGAATGGCCCAATCGAATTTATGATTTTTTATAGCTTTTAACCAATTATTCCGATCATGGTCCAAAGAAATGGCCAATACGGTAAGATTCTCTCTTTCAGCATATTCTTTTAGTTTAGGAAGATTTTCGATACAGGGAACACACCAACTTGCCCAAAAATCCAAGAGTACTTTTTTACCCCTAAAATCACTTAATTTTATGGTCTTTCCATGCATATCTTTCATGGAAAAATCTGGAGCCATCATGCCTACATTTATATGCTTTTTGGCGTTGATAATCTTTTGAAGTCGTTTCCCTTCTTCGCTTTGCCTCAAGCTTTCATCCAGCCCATTGAAGAGTTGTTCCAATTTTCCAACATCTTTGTTCAATAGGTTTGGCCGATAATAACTTAATAGATATAAGGAAGTATAATTGGATGGGTTCTCTTCTATCAATGTGATTAGGTAAGGATTTTTTTTGTCCATATAATGAAAGGAAGAATCCATCAATTGATCCTGAATTGTCTCTTCCTTGCTGGAATTGGAAAGCTCCCTAAATTTATCGATCTCCTCCACATACAGATCATATAACTTATCAGTGATCTCCATTAATCGGAACCTTTCGTCTCCTGGGATAGTGAATGAACTGCTTATTCCTAAAGGCTTCCCGCTTTTTGGATTGAAATTTGGCTTGGAAAAAACGGCATGGCTGGTACCAGAACTTAACATAAACCATTTCTCAGAGCCATCCTTTTTACTGATCAAACGGGTATATACCGCTGGCGTATTCATTGTTCCTTGGAAAACAAATTGATGATTCTTAACCTTTACCGAATCATGGACCATAGGATTTATATCACCGTTGTTGATATGCTTTAAATAAAAAGTTTCATTTTCAAGGTGAAGGGAACTATCGACCTTACAGATTAAGGTATATGCTGATTGAGCATATAACTTTGAAATGCTGAATAAAAAAACAATAAGGAGGAATTGTTTAAACATTTGAATTAATATAAGCATTTATTTAATTATGGTTTAAAAATTTCTATCAACTATACTGTTTTTTGATTGTTCTAAAGGAATGAAACGCCCTAAATTTTTTGATTCTTGGACGGATATGCAGTATGCTGCTTTTAAATGGTTCTTCTTATATCCAATGGGAATCATTTTGCTGGGAAGATTGATTATTTATTTGGTGCTTATTTTGGATTAAAATCAATAGGTTTTTACTAAATTTATAAAGACCCTTTATTAATCAATTTAATGAACAAATATTTTTACATTTTCCTATTAATCTTACTGATTGTCTTAGTCTTTATTTTAGACACAACCTTATTACAACAATATAGTCCGGCGTTCGCCAAGAAACCGATTATTATCCCCATGAGTATTATCGGATATTTCTTACTGGGTATTTTAATAAATTCTAAACTGGGTATTAAATTTAGCTATAATAAAACCGCTAAAACCGCAATTTACTTCGTGCTGCTGGTTAATACCGTAACCTATGTTACTAATTATTTTCAATTAAGCTAGGTAGAACAATTCTTTGACTGGAAAAAAAAACAACCCGACTGCTCGGGCGAGCAGCTCGGGGATCCTGTTTAACAACAAAACATGGTTTTTTGCATTAGGGATTATTGTTTTGTGCCTTGAAAATAAAACTCTACATCTGTAGCAGCTTCCTTATTAGTTGAAATGTGAACAGCCTTGGAATCCATCGTATATGTAAGAGATCCGGATGGATTTACACTTGATGAAATATGGATATTGGAAATATTTTGAACCTTGAATACTTTAGGGGTAACTGCACTATAAGCCTCCCCTGTTTTGGCAGCTACTTTTAATTTATCATCGCCTTCTTTACTGACGATTACAATAGCATTGAAATAATCCTGTTCAGCTACGCGAATCTTTCCTTTAAAGGTACCTACAGCGGCCTGTATATCATTGCTCGGCTTTGGAGACCCATCGTTATCCTTTGAACAAGCGATAACCATTCCCAATAAAGCTAAGGCCATCAATTTACCCTTTAATCCTGTTTGAATACTTCTTTTCATTTTAAAGTTTTTAAATTTTAAATCATATTAATTTCTCTGCAGCTTTACAGATTTTTCCATAGATTTAACTCAAGGGTAAAATTAGTAGCCATTTTGGGGAAAATAGTTTTAAATTATAAGTTTGAACCCCTAAAATTTTTTTTATATTTCGCTGTATATAAGATAAATAGCAGTATCAACTTATAAATTGAAACTTATCCTTGTGAAATAAGACTGAATTTCATCGTTTATTTGTTCATAATTTATTCCGAACCCCTATGCTTTATCTTGCAGGAATTATAATTTCACTCTTTCTATTGTTGCTGATCTTTACTAAAAAAGGATTGATAAAAACGGATATTCTCCTTGGAACTTGGATCATCATCGCGTTCCTAAATTTGAGTGCGCATTATATGTTTATCCATCAACTCTATATTAATTATCCGAAGGTTTTGATTTTCAGTTTTACCCTCCCTATCCTTCATCCCCTTTTACTCTTTAGCTATATCAAAGAGAATTTTGGAATAAAAGCTGTTCTTTGGCAAAACCTTGCCTACCTGCTTCCCTTTATAGCAGCCAATTTAATTTTCATTGATGCTTACTTAGTCGATCATGGAGAGGCTGTACGTATCATTGAGCAAGAAGGTAAAGGTTATGAATGGCAAATAAAGGTGAATTATATACTGATTATCTTCTCTGGCGCTTTCTTTATCAGCAAGTCCTTTCTATTGATTGGCAGGACTAAAAAAATTGCAGGTTTATACGAAGCGCCAAACTTGGAGTTTGTCCAAAAAATATTTTGGTGCAGGAATCTTTGCATTTGGATCAGCGGGATATGGATATTGGCCCTTACCCCTCTCCCTGAAGAATATATTTACATCACATTTATGCTGTTTTTGATCTGGTTGGGATTTACAGGAATAAGGAATTTTCTGTTCACCAATCCAAAAGTTTCGGATCAAGGAATATATATGGTAAAGGAAGGTTTGGAAGCTTTGGAAATCCCAGAAAAAAAGGAAATAAGATATAAAAAATCATCACTTCATCCTGAACAAGCCAACGAGATTCATGAACGAATGACAACCTTTCTTCAAAATGAAAAGCCATTTAAAGATAGCGCGCTCAGCTTGGATACCTTATCTGAACTCTTGGAAGTTCATCCGAATTACCTCTCTGAAGTGATCAATAGCATGGAAAATAAAAATTTCAATGAATACATCAATGAAATGCGCATTGAAGAATTTATCAGCTTGGCGACAGACCCAAAGAATCAACGGTTTACTTACCTTTCCATCGCCTACGATTGTGGTTTCAATTCTAAAGCTTCCTTCCACCGAAACTTCAAAAAAATAAAAGGTGTCACACCAAAGGAATTCCTAGACAAGATGTATCAAAAGAATTCAATACCTCAATAATAGGTCTCATAAGGCTCCATGAGACCCTTAAA
The DNA here is from genome assembly GCF_002734245.1 of Sphingobacterium sp. 1.A.4. Lineage (NCBI taxonomy): Bacteria > Pseudomonadati > Bacteroidota > Sphingobacteriia > Sphingobacteriales > Sphingobacteriaceae > Sphingobacterium > Sphingobacterium sp. 1.A.4. Next base: position 27,991 of record NZ_PEAZ01000051.1, on the reverse strand, counting down.
ATTGATTCGAAGCTTAGTTTCGTGGCATCAATCAAAAAATGATGTTTATGAAATTATTACGTTTCGGATTATTGATTTTAATCCCAATCCTTTTGGATTCCTGCGAAGAAAAAATGGAGATTGCCAAATCTGGCGTTCTGGTTCCTCAAACAGTAGATGAGGATGCCAACCTGCCTTCTTTTCGTTCAAATGGCGTTCTTCTTCATGCCGAATCTTTTGGCCCCAAGACGGGGCCAATGCTGGTAATGATCCATGGTGGTCCAGGTGGAGATTACAGGTATTTATTGAATGCCAAAGATTTGGTATCTAACGGCTACCAAGTCGTTTTCTTTGATCAGCGAGGTTCTGGATTATCCCAAAGGATCGACAAAAAAGATTATCCCAAAGAAAAAGGAGCCATTATTAATCTGCTTTATGATGATCTGAAGAAAGTAATTGAACAATACAGGCGTGATCCCCAGCAAGAAATCATTCTCTTCGGACATTCATGGGGCGCCATGTTAGCTTCAGGTTTTGCTGGTAGATATCCTTCCCTTATCAAAGGAATGGTGTTATGCGAACCTGGTGGATTAAAATGGGCGGATGTAGAAACCTATGTTAAAAATTCGAGGTCTCTTAATGTTTGGTCGGAAGCCTTGAACAATGCTACCTACCTGGATCAATTCATAACCGGTGCTGAAAATGATCATGCCATTTTGGACTATAAAATGAGTATGTTCTCTTCCAGTAACCCCATTACAGGAGAAGGAGATTTTGACAAAAGCAGTTCATGGCGTGATGGGGCGATCATTTCTACAGTCATGTTTGAGGAAGCAGACCGAGATAAACTGGATTTCTCTACAGGGATTGAAAATTTCAACCAACCTATCCTATTCTTTTATTCATCCAAAAATAAAGCTTATCCCGATCAATGAACCGATAAGATTACCAGCGTATTTAAGACCGTAAAGAAAGTAAAAATACAGGATGTTGGCCATGACGGAATCATTACCAATGCTGATGCTTGGACTCAGCAGACCAAACCTAATGTATTATCATTTCTAAACAACCTGAAGTAATCATGAAAAATCAATATTTATATCTTGGGTTTAGGCTTGTATTTATCCTAATGATTAGTCTACAATTCACCCTAACAGCATCTACGGCTCATGGACAGACTATCAATCTGGAAAACAAAATGGATCAGAAACATTTTCTACAAGCCCAACTCGGTGCTGAATACGGCATCATTTACGGATTAGGTTATGGATTCCAACTAAATAAAAAAGTTATTCCATTGTGGTTGACAAGCGATATCTCTTTACCTATTGGTGAAGAGATGTTGGATGACCCGAAATCACGGGTCGGAATCAAAATCCAGTGGATAAAGATCGGAAGGCTCCACATTTCCAGTGATGTTAGAGGAATTTATCGGCGATTTGAAAATGACCAAGTGGGTATATCCAATTTTGGAATGGATATGAATGCAGTTGCAGGTTATTACAAAGCCTCATGGTTTATAGCTTCAGAAGCTGGCTTTGATAAAGCTATTGCTAGCCATTTCAAGCATTCAGCAGCTTATAAGGAATCCTTTCCTTCGGTTAAAAATGGATGGATAGAACCAGCCATGGGTGGAAATTTTCATTATGGATTTCAGACAGGATGGAGCTTTATAAACAACGAACTTACCTTAAGTGGAGGAAAATTGTTGAATCAGGATTTTAAAACCGTCCCACTATTACCCTTTTATGGAAGTATAGCTTTCACGCATAAATTTTAATAATTCTACCATTGAAAAACATAATTTTTAATTTCCCTTGTATAACAACAAGGGAAATTTTATATTTCCACTGATTTTCAAACAAATACAACATATTTTTATAAAATAAACTACACATACCACATTTTCCCAAACCATGAAAAAAACGGAGCTCTTTATTTTTGCGATCAAAATCATTGGAATCATCCTCTTCTTATGGAGTATCAATTCCCTCAAGGAATTAAGCATGTTCTTTTTTACCATACAAATGGCAAGAGAAACAGTAGTCATTTTGCCTTCATTAATAATTTTCCAGCTTATTCAATGGATCTTGGCTTATTTTCTACTTTTCAGAACAGAAATAATCATTAATCTATTAAAATTAAAGGATGAATATCAACTAGAAATCCTTCAAAACAGCCAATTTAATTATGAAAAGATATTTCAGATCGCTTTGCTTATTCTTGGACTTGCCATCATCATCCTAAATATTCCAGATTTTATTTTGTCTGTAATAAAAAACATGCTGCTCCTTCGTAAGGATGAACCTTATCAAAAATTCCTATGGAATAATTTCGATATACATGGGCTTAAAATAATCCTGGGTGTCCTTTTAATCTTTAATAGTAAAAAAATTAGTAATTATTCAAAGCTTAATACATAGTTTAAATAAAAGAGCAGGTAAATTTAAAAGATTATATTATTTTTAAATCAATATCAAATTTACCTGATCAAATGAAAAAACTTAAAATTAGCGCAATTCTACTTTTTACCATCCTTTTGAATAGTCAAATGGCTTCTGCCCAATTCGGGGATTTATTGAATAAAGCTGGAAAAGCTGTTACCTCCAAAGGTGCACAGGCATTAGGGCTTGATAAAATTTTAAAGGAACCTGAAGCCATTAGCACCAGCTTTGACGATGTAAATCAAGAAGGCAAAGAAATGCCAGAGTTTGAAAGTAATGCCCAATTTCTTCCATTTTCAACATTGGCAAAAAATGGCGATGATGGCTATGTCCTGCAATCGGGACATTTTGAAATGATCAACAAAAGCTATTGCCTAAAAGCAGGAACCTACGCTCCGTCTGCTGGGGATGGATATATGTATGCGCCTATACTTGGTAAGAAAAAAGATATTGTAACCGCCATCCTTAAAAGTGCAGAGAAACATCCTGAAGTGCAACAGACGGATATCCAAATGCTTCTTTGGACCATTATTGCCAAAACAAAATTCATTGATTACAGTGGACCTGTTAAAGAGACTGCATTACGCCTATTGACTGCAAAACAGATCCTCCAATTGGAAGGTGGTGCCTTGGGTATCCTTCCAATTGACGTCATGGCGAAAGCTAAATCGAGCATGCCTCCAGCCATCCAAAAGATTTTCGAAGCTGAAAACAACATCCGCCAATTGGTTTCCTCCGGAAATTACACCTATGGCGAGTTCGAAAAATATGCGATCATGGCAGGAATGGCGCCAGTAAGAGCAGACATACCGAGTGGGATCTGGACCCTACATCCCGATGGATATTATATTCGCTATTACCCTTCAGGATATTCGCAAACCAAGGTACAAATCTATGTGCCGGAAAGTTTGATAAAAGATCGAGGATCAAAAAAATTAATCTATGATGCCACTGATGATATTGCTTGCCCAGCAAATACCGGCTCCCAAAGATTAGCCCAAACAAATGAACCGATTAAATAATCGGTTCATTTGTTACATTTCCACACCGAAGATCTTAAAAATAAGATAATTAAACCCATAAACACTTCCTTAATCATTTGTTAATCTTATTTTAAAGCTGTTTCTTTACTTTTGAAAGAAATAAAAATATAATATAAGATAAATGAAAAATTTATATTGGTCATTAATCGCCTGTATGATGACCGGATCGGTCTTCGCACAAGACCTAGCCAAAGGAACCGTATTTAACGACTTAAATGGAAATGGAAAACAAGACCGTAGAGAAAACGGGATTGAACGTGTTGCCATCAGTAATGGAAAAGATGTTGTACTAACCAACAACAAAGGGAAATACGAAATCCCAGTCCAAAACGACAACATCATTTTCGTCATCAAACCTACCGGTTATGAATTGCCTGTTGATCAGGACAACCACCCTAAATTCTATTACATCCACAAGCCTAATGGATCACCACAATTGAAATATCAAGGTGTTGCTCCTACTGGTCCATTACCCAAATCGATCGACTTCGCCTTAAAAGCTAAACCGGAATCCAATCAATTTTCGGCATTCGTATTCGGAGACCCTCAAGCGTATACTGAAGAGGAAATCCAATACTTCAGCAAAGGCCTGATCGATGAGGCAAAAGAAAGAAAAGGCCCTTTGTTTGGCATCAGTTTAGGGGATTTAGTAGGTGATAATCTAACCTTACACCCTTCTTATAAAACAGCAGTTGGTAAAATGGGACTTCCATGGTTCAATGTGATGGGAAACCATGACATGAATTATGATGTGACTCAAGATTCCTTAGCAGATGAAGGTTTCGAACGTACTTTCGGTCCTAATAATTATTCATTCAATGTTGGAAATGCGCACTTCATTGTTTTGGACAATATCATTTATCCACATCCAGAGACAGGAAAGAGCTACCAAGGTGGTTTAAGAGCCGATCAGTTGGAATTCATTGCAAACGATTTGAAATTTGTTCCTAAGGATAAGTTGGTGGTACTTGCATTCCATATTCCTTTGAACCCTGAAAACAACAAATCCTTCCGTAAAAAAGACAGAAAAAGATTGTTTGAGCTATTAAAAGATTACCCAAACACCCTTTCTCTTTCGGCACATACCCATTATCAGCAGCAGAACTTCTACACCCAGGAACACGATTGGTTGGGTGCAAAACCTCATCATGAATATAATGTGGGAACAACTTCTGGTGACTGGTACTCCGGTCAGATGAATGAAAAAGGTGTTCCTGCGTCTACGATGCGTGATGGTACGCCTAAAGGTTATGCCATCTTGAATATCGATGGAAACCAATATAACTTCGATTATAAAGTAGCTGGAAAAGCAGATGATTATACCATTGGTCTATTTGGCCCTTCGGTAGTCAAAGAAAAATATGCAGGCCGTTATCATGTCTATGCCAACTTCTTCCTAGGATCGGCAACAGATAAGGTTACTTACCGTATCGATCAAGGAGAATGGAAAAACATGGAAAAAGCAGAAGGTTTCGACCCTGCCTACATGAAGGAATTATTAGCCTATGATGGTGCAAATTCATTGATCCAAGGCCGCAGACCTAGCGATCCTTCCAATTCAGCACACGTGTGGCGCTTGAAACTTCCAAAATTAAAAGCCGGTAAACATTCTATTGAAATCCAAGCCGTAGATATGTTCGGAAGAACGCATAATGCAACAAAAGAAATTGATGTAATCAACTAAACAACCGAACCTCAAGGTAAAGCCCGACAACTCTTTGTCGGGCTTTACCTTTTTTAATATATGGGTATTTCATTATAAAAACTTAATTTCGTCTGCATAAAATTTTCAAAAAGAATGAAAAAACTCTTGTTATTGCTCCTTTTGAGTTCAAGCTACGCTTATGGACAAAGGAATTTAACTATTGACGAAACAGTATTTGGTCCTGGAAAATACGCTGCAAAAAGCCTTCCTGCCGCAAAATGGATCAAAAACACGGATGCCTTTTCCAGCTTGGACAGCACCTACCAGAACTTGGTTTCTTTCGATGTAAAGAACAATTGGAAACCGCAGCAGATCGCCAGCCTATCCGATCTACAATCGGCCATTAAAACCGTACTCCCTAATGAAAAAATAAACCTTCGTAATTTCCCAACCAGCTATCAATGGGAAGACAACAAAAGGATCTCCTTCCAAGTTGCTGGGGAAAACAATACCTATGGTTTGGTTTACGATCTAGCTACCAAAACCGCGCAAGTCAAAAACACCTTGCCTAAGGAGCGTGAAGGAGAAGAAATTGGATCATTAAATACACAATCAGCTTATTTGGTTGGTAATAACATCGAAATCATCCAAGCTGATGGCCAGAAGTTGCAGGTAACCCAAGATACCATCGATGGCATTGTCAATGGAACTTCGGTGATCCATAGAAATGAATTTGGGATCGATAAGGGTATGTGGTGGTCTGCGGATAATAAAAAGTTATTGTATTATCGCAAAGACGAAACCATGGTGAGCAATTATCCATTGCCACAATGGGATACACGGGTAGCTAGCATCAAAGATATCCGTTATCCAATGGCAGGTATGAAAAGTGAGGAAGTTGTCCTAAAAATCTATGACACCGAGACGAAACAGACCATCACTTTACAGACTGGGGAACCGAAGGAACAATACCTGACGATAGTAACCTGGGATCCTACCGGGGAATTCGTGTATGTTGGTGTTCTCAACCGTGGTCAGGACCATTTAAAACTGAACAAATACAAAGCCTCTACAGGCGAATTTGTTCAAACTTTGTTTGAAGAAAAATCAGACTCTTGGGTTGAACCTCAACATGCATTGGCATTCTTACCGAATAATCCTAAACAATTCATCTATCAAACGGATAAGGATGGATATAACCAACTTTACCTGTACGATACTTCAGGAAAATTGATCCGCCAATTAGGCTATAAGGATGTATTGGTGACCAATTTCCAAGGCTTTGATGAGAAAGGTTCGAAAGCCTATTATATTGGTGCGACCAACAATGGTATGGAGCGTCATCTTTTTGAAGTTGAATTAAAGAATGGAAAAACTACCCAACTGACCAAAACCAATGGTGTACACAATTCCAGCATTAGTAACAGTGGTAAATATGTATTGGATCAGTACAGCAATCTGAACACTCCAAACATCGTTCAGGTCATTGCAACGAAAGACGGCAAAGCAACGCCTATATTGCATGCTACGAATCCTTTTACGGGCAAAATCAACCTTCCTAAAATCGAATTTAAATCATTCGTATCGGCAGATGGTAAAACACCTTTGAATGCCCGCATAACTTATCCGACCAATTTTGATCCGAACAAAAAATACCCGGTCATGGTGTACCTATATGGTGGGTCACATGCTCAAATGGTAACCGATAGATGGTTAGGAGGATTAGGTTACTTCGATATGTTCATGGCACAAAATGGTTACATCGTTTTCACCTTAGACAACCGTGGCTCGGATGCTCGTGGCCGTGATTTCACACGAGTAACACACCGCAAGCTAGGTGAAGCAGAAATGGCCGATCAATTGGTGGGCATTGACTACCTGAAATCGCAACCTTATGTAGATGCAGAAAACATGGGCATCTTTGGTTGGAGCTTTGGTGGATTCATGTCGAGCTCCTTAATGACAAAGCATAATGATATTTTCAAAGCTGCTGTAGCAGGAGGTCCGGTTATGGACTGGAAATTCTATGAAGTGATGTATGGTGAACGTTATATGGATACCCCAGAAGAAAATCCGGAAGGCTATGAAAAGACTTCTCTATTGAACAAAGCCGAAAAACTGAAAGGGAACCTACTGATCATCCATGGAGCGCAGGATCCGGTGGTGGTACAACAACACAGTATGGAGTTTATCCAAAAATGTATTGAAGCCGGTAAACAAGTAGATTATTTCTTATACCCTACCCATGAACACAATGTTATGGGTAAGGATAGGATTCATATGTATGATAAAATCGCTAAATACTTCGATAACTATCTGAAAAAATAAGGGATACCTAGTCTACAAAGAATGCTAAAGGAAATAACGCATAGCCAAATGGTTATGCGTTATTTTTTTACTATGATTGAAGAACAATATCAAGTATAAACTGTTCATTCTATAAAGATAGGTCATTAAATTACTGGCGGACTCTTAGAGTTCTATAGAGGTTTTAAACAAAATATTATGATACAGACAAAATACCAGGAATGCATAGAAGCATGCAACGAATGCGTGGTGATGTGTAATCAATGTGCAATGGCATGTTTGAATGAGGAAAATGTGGAGCATTTGAGAAAATGTATTCAATTGAATTTGGAATGTGTAGCTATTTGTGAAGCATCCGTAACGAGCATGAGTTTGGATGGCAAGTTCAGCAAAGATATTTGTACACTATGTGCAGAAATATGTGATGCATGTGCGGAGGAATGTGAAAAACATGCTTCCATGGGAATGGACCATTGCAAGGAATGTGCGGAAGCATGTAGGAAATGTGCAGATGCATGTAGACAAATGATGAATGCAGCCTAATCAGGCTGCATTTCTTTATGAAATTTCTGGTGCTTTTGGATCCTTTAATTTATCGATGGATTCGAAAGCACCACTTTTTTTGAGCAACCACATGCCCAGCTTTTCTTCCGCAATACCCGGAACGATCTTGTATGTGAAAATAGGCAAGCCGTCAGGGTCACTTTCGATATTCATCTTAAAGAAATCCACCGTATTTATTTTCTTCAATTCTTCCGATAGTTCAGTGATGTGGGAAGATACAATCACAAATGGCCCATCCACTTCTGCCAGGTTCTTCATGACCTTCAGTATCGCATTGGAAGCATCGCTATGATTGGTTCCCTTGAAAAGCTCATCCAATATCATCAACGCATTGGAATGTGGTTCTAATTGATCCACGATATCCTTCAAACGCATGGCTTCCACATAAAAATGGCTATAGCCCATTTCCAGGTTATCCTGCAGATTGATACTGGTAAATAAACCGTCAATAAGATCGGTCTTTATCTGATCTGCGGGGACTGGAAAACCAATATGGGTGAGGTATAAGGCAGAGGATATCGTTTTGATGATAGAGGATTTCCCGGCCATATTTGCCCCAGTCAGGAACCATAACTTTTTATCCTTCGAAATTTTTAGATCGTTTTTTACAGGCGATTTATGGAAAATGTGATAAACACCTTCCATATAAATCTCTCCCGTTTGGTTTTTGGGATATACCTCGGGATAGCAGAATGATCTTGCTTCCGAAACTTTAGCGACAGCGAAATAGGCATCTATTTCATAGAAAAAACTGATGGCTCTCTTTATTCTGCTGGAAAGTTCGAAACGGATCAGTCGATCGAATTTATCGATGTTGAAAATATTGATTTTGATCTTTTCGGGATCTCTAGGTTTACCATCAAAAATCCTCGCTAAACAGGAATCAATGGTATCGATCATTTCTTTCAGATCCTCATCGGGGGTATGGTCATAGATCTTTTGATAGAACTTCTGGGAGTCCATCAGGAAATCACAGACCTCAAAAATATTTCGTTTTTTATAGTAATATGCGGGTGTCCGGATGCCAAAGATATCCATGAGACCGTTGGAGGTGCTCCCGCCGGAATGCCTGGTTTTAATAAACTTTTCAATGTCTTTGAGGATGACACGGTAGAATGGGAAAACCTCATGGGCGACCGCTTCTAAACGACGTATTTTGGATTGCCTGTTTTTTATGATGTCGATATCCAATACGGGATCGTAGAATACGGAAAGGAAGAATTCTTGGCCGCCTTCGGTTATGACAGCCTCTTCGTAAAAACTGAAAATGGTACGATTGCTAAAATCACGTAGTTGGAGATCCCGGAGGGTCTGTTCATCAATTAAAAACTTCTCGGCCATAGTGTTAAATATACTAATTTGTATGTTGGTAATATGGATTTAATCTTAGGTATATGAATAAAGATTATTTTTTGAGAAATTTCCATAAAAAAATGTCATGTTGAGGGGAGTTGAAGGATCTGTGGGATGGTGATCGTACAGATGCTTCGACTGCGCTCAGCATGACATTTTTGAAGATTGCTTCGTGCCTCGCAATGACATCAATCCTCGCAAGTACGTTTTCCCGTCATTGCGAGGAGGTACGACGAAGCAATCCTACCCTCCGTCTTTGCAAGGAAATCTATCCTAGGAAGAACGAAAAAATACTAGCCTAGAAAGTTAACCCAATCGGCGTTATCTGTATATTCAACCAAAGGATCAGCTTCATTCTTAGCATTTAATTGTCCTAAGAACATGGTTAGATCCATAAGCATATTCTGTCTGGTGATTTCCACCAAAGCAGGGTTAAACCCTTCCATTTTCAATACAAAATGGAAACTGATCACCCTTGCAATCATTCTACCGATCGTCACCAGGTCTCTTTGTTTCAAATTACCATCTACCGAGAGATCCAATTCTGATTTAAAATAATCCGCACTGATATCCGCGGACTTATAAGTTTTTAAGAAATTATAAAGGTTAGTCTCCTTGCTCTTACGCATCAATTTCAAAATACCTTCTGCAATCTGGCTATACAGCATCTCATTCGATCCTTCAAAAATCATGAATGGTCTGCTATCCACCACTGCCCTACCGGCAATATGATCCAAACGGTAACCATTTGCTCCAGCCAATTGCAAACTGATCTGTGCAGATTCCTGCATCAAATCGGTAACCAGTGCTTTCAAGGTATTAGCTTCTACACTTAATGTCGCCAAATCATGCTCAATCCCACTCTGTCCAACACTATATGCACACATTCCAGAACAAATCGTGTAAGCCGCTTGAATTCTTGCTACCTGATACTTAACCGCATCAATCTGCAATAATGGCGAACCACCTACGATCCTTTCTTGACAATGCTGTAAGGTCTCGTCCAATAGACGCTTAATGAAACCCATTCCCATCCCTGGAAATTGCAACCTACTGCGGTGCAACATATCCAACATCAATTTGATACCGGTACTTTCAGGAGTCAATTTCTGCTCCTCGGGAACCACCACATCAATTTCATTGATTCCATAAGGAATTGCATATAAACCTAGGTTATTATAACGATGAACCATTGGAATATGCTCTTCCGCTTTATTGTTATCTGTTACAAAGAAATCAATATCCCTTGCCAATTCACCATTCGCGCCAAATTTTCGTGCTGTAACCAACCAAAAATCAGCTGCACCACTTAATCCCTGCCAATGTTTCTGCCCTTTGATATGGTATGATCCTTCAACCTGCTGATAAGCTGTCTTCATATTCAAGGCATCACTACCATACGCTTTCTCGGTAATCATTAATCCACCCATTGCATTTTTTTCCAAAAACTGGCTAAAAATGTGCTCCTGTACAGGAAACTGTCCATATTTCGCTAAAGGCTCCAAGAATAAAGCAATATTGATCCCGAACATCAAGGATAAAGGAAGAGATTCATAAGATGCAGCAGCAAGAACACTTAAACATTCTTTTACGGAAACTCCTCTTCCTCCATGAATTTTTGGAATGGCCACCGCCAAAGGCTTATGGGCCATGATCTTGTTCAAAAACTCCTTCGGAAGATCACGATTCAAACTTAGTTGATTGATATCGTTATCCTCACGGAATAATTGTTTCAGCTCTTTACTGAAGGTATTGATATAAGTATTAAAATCTATTTGTGCTACTACTTCGCTCATTTCCTTTTTCTTTCTTGGTTATTTTCAATGTTGTTAATGCCTGTTTACTAAAAATTTGACAGAAACAAGCAATACAAAATTAATTAATAAGGAAATGCTATACTATGAGAAATAAGATAATAATTAGGACAAATCGTGCAAAACCCAAATTTACTTTACACCCTTCCGATATTCACTCGGAGAGATACCTACAATCTTTTTAAAGAGCCTTGTAAAATAAGATGGATCCGCAAAATCAAGTTCATAGGCTATGCTGGCCACACTTTTGTTGGTTTCCAGAAGCAATAATTGGCTGTTGATAATCGCCACTTCCAGGATTAATTCTTTGGATGATTTATTGAAAACAGAAGATACGCACCTGTTTAAATAATTGATGGAAACCGCCAGTTTATCTGCATAAAAATCCACGGTCTTGTGCTTATTGAAATGTAGATGAACCAATTGCTTAAATGCTAGCGCAATTTCCTGCTTCCTTTCCAAAGACTTATTAGCATTGGAAAGTTTAATGATTTTTAAGGCAACGGTTTTGAAAATACTCTCATACAGTTCCTTATAGGGTTTATCTGTATAAATCTCCCGGTATAACAAATCGAGCATATTGTTCAATTCCTGACTATCTTCCTTACTCAGGTTTAATAAGGGGGCAATATTAAAGATATGGAGGATCTCCTGTTCTCTAAACATAGAGGTCATCGCCTGTTCTTTAATTAGTACACAATAACCCTGGGCTGATTTATCCACCGAATGGATAGCCGAAATATGCCCATAATTACAGATCACCACTGCCGGAGCATTCACCATAAAGGTGGTAGATTCAATCTGTTGGTTAAAATATCCTTCTGTAATATGGATCAACAGATTGTAGCCAAAGAAGATGGGTGGAACTGGAGTTTTAAGGTAGGGCGCAATATCCCTTAATGGAAAAATCTTAATCGGCGTTTGGATATAGGTCAGATGCTTTAAACTCCCATCCATAAATTTGGATACAAACTCATCGGCATTGATCTGATTTTTTTCCATGGCTTACTGTTTATATCAAAGATAAGAATTGCAGTCTGAAACAGAATTAGAAATAATATATTGCTATTATTTTGTCATTAAACCTATTTTTCCAAGAATAAAAAATTAATATTCTTTCTTTTACAATTAAATATCTTACCTTCGTAATGTTACTTGACAAGTCTATAGGCAATAGGTATGTTCATTTGACCTATTGAAGTTATCACAATATTTTCGGCATAGTTTTTTCTATTCAATACATTGTAAAGCTTTAATTGAAAGCAAGGCGCTTTTTGCGCCTTAAAAAAACAAAATAATTTATCAATAAAATAATAATACAATGCAAGAAGGAACTATTAAATTCTTTAACGAGACTAAAGGATTCGGATTTATCACTCCATCAAACGGTGGTGCTGATGTTTTTGTTCACACTACAGGTCTTAAAGGTCCAGTACGTGAGAACGACAGAGTATCTTATGAAGTAGAAAATGGAAAAAAAGGATTAAACGCAGTAAACGTTCGCGTTATCGGTTAATTCCTCACTTTATTAAAAAAGAAAAGCAGCAATCATTCGATTGCTGCTTTTTCATTATTAAAAAAGAGTAGTATTTATAGGACTTCGACCTCCGTAATCTGATTCCCTTGTTTCGTACGTGTGTACTTGTATTTCACAGCCTGATTCAATGAAAGTGATTTACCCGCCAATTTATCATTGAAATAAACGGTCTCACGGCTTTCATTATCACGGATAAATCCATAATTACCGGTTTCATTGTAATAAGACACTTTCCCGAACAAGAATTCATCTTCCTGATCCTGCGGACGCAATAGATCCTCTTCCTTGAATTTGTACTGTTGGGTCGGTGGCGTGCTGGAAATATTTCCAAATTCATCTACATAAGCAAACATCTCTTCCAATGACTTTCCTTTGTCATTGTTCATTTTGTTCTGCTCACGTCTTTCTTGTTTTTCTAATTTCTTTAATTGTTTCTTTTTTGCAGTTTCTTTTTTCTTGAATGTAAGTTGAGTTTTTGACATTAAATACCTTTATGATTAAATAATAATGAGAGATTTGATTTTCTTTTGCAGAATGCAGAATGGAAAAAAATGGAGGTCTCTTTTGAATGTGTACAAATATACAAAAAATAAACCATATTTCCGAGAGTTCTTTAGTGCAGACCAAAATAGTCTATTTGAAAATAAAATGGTATAAAACAATGCTTATACCCTATTCTATCCTAGCTTTCTTATTTTTACGCAAAATCTAAACAACGTGAAAAAATACTACCTCCTATTCTGCCTGTTCTTTACCCTTTTTAATCTTCAAGCACAGCAAAATATCCTGTCTGGGCGGGTTGTCGATTCCTTAAGCAACCAAGGAATTCCCTACGCCTCTATTTCCATTTTGGATGCGCAACAAAAAGTGTTGGACGGAATGATTTCTGATAGTGTGGGGAAATTTGAATTTAATAAACTGAAGCAGGGCAATTATCAACTACAGATAAAGTCTATAGGCTATAAACAATACGCCAGCAAAATCAACATGACACGAAATGGTCGGATGGATTTGGGCGAAATCCTATTGACTCCAGCAGTCAACCAGATCGGACAGATAAGCATATCTGCCGGACAAACGCCACAAAAACACAGTGCAGATAGGCAAACTTACCAAGCCAGCCAATATAAGAATGCCGTAGGTGGTACTGCTTTAGACATCGTAAAGAATCTTCCTGCGGTAGCTTTAGATGGCCAAGGAAATTTAAGTGTTCGTGGAAATGCTGGCTTAATGGTATTGATCAATGGAAAACCGAGCTTAGTAGATCCTACGAGTATTTTGAACCAGATAGCGGCCAATGATGTTTCAGAGGTGGAATTCATCAGCAGCCCATCTGCACAATTCGACCCAGATGGTAAGGCAGGGATCATTAATATCAAAACGAAAAAGAACATCACAAGTGGTTTTTCATGGATCATGAACCTTCAAGGCGGTTTACCAAGCATTGACGACTATGACAATGTTAAAAAACAGCAGCGTTATGGAGCCGACATCGCTTTTCAATTCAAACAGGAAAAGCTAGAGCTCAATGGTTCTGCCAATTACCTCCGAAACGATAATGCAGGATTCAGGGATGGCGATGTCAACACCATCATTGGCGATAGACAGACATCTTTCCCATCCAAAGGTGAAAGAAGCTTCGATAAATACAATTATGGATTACGACTAAATGGTTCCTATGAATTTAATGCCCAAAACAACATCAGCATCGGTTTGTTGGCGTCTAAAAAATACCAAGACCGAATTGCCGACATTCATTATACCAATAGAACCGTAAAACCTTCTACCGGAGAGTTATTGGGGACTTCTAACTATTTCAATCCCAACCTGCAGAATAAACAAGGGGAATTCTATTTGGTCGATTTTACCTATCAGTTCAAGGTAAATCCACAACACGCTTTTACTTTAGGTGCTATTTATGAACATGCCAATATCCATGGTTCCACCAAAAACGCCAATATTGAAAATGGAATGGATACCGTTCAATATACCGATAACCGATATACGAATCCGCTGAATGGGCTAAGGCTGCAATTTAACCACCAATGGAAAATGAAGGCTGGAGAATTGTTGTCGGGTTATCAATTGCGATCAGACAAGCAGCGAGGAAACTTTGAATATTGGGAATCGAGCAGTGGCAACAATAATTTGCAGTTGATCCCTGAATTTACAGGAAAATTAAAAGCAACTAATCTGGTGCATGCCTTTTATTCCCAATTTGATAGAAAACTGGAAAAAACGCAATATTCCTTAGGGCTTCGTTACGAATATTACCAAAGAGATGTCCTTTTGCTGGATAGAAATGAGGAATTCCCCTACTCCATCCATCAATTGTATCCATCCTTTAACCTGATGCATGATCTAGGAAACAATCTATCCTGGAAAATTGCAGCAGCCAGAAGGGTACAACGAAATAATAATTTTGAATTGAACCCTATTCCAGAAAGGGAACATTCCGAAACATTGGAGCAGGGAGATCCCGAACTCCTACCCGAATTCATTACTAATGCGGAGACCGGATTGGTCAAAAAACTCAAAAACGGAACCGTATTCTTGAATGCTTATTTCCAACATAGTAAAAACCCGATTCAACGGGTCAATTCAGTGTATGCGGATACCATCCTACACCGGGTATTTACCAATGCAGATTATTCAAAACGTTTTGGTGCGGAACTTGGCGCCAATGGAAAGGTTTTTCCTTGGCTGACCCTGAACTTGGGTTTCAATGCATACCATTATTCCATTTCCGGAAAAGTATTGGATTACGAGGATACGAAAACGAATAGTGATTGGGTCTACAACATCAATTCAGGCCTACAGGCTTCTCTTGGTAAGAACTGGAGCACGGGTTTACAGGTAAATTATCTTTCTGAAAGACCAACTGTTCAAGGCGTTGATTCCCGCTTTTTAACACCGCATTTTAACCTGAGCAAATCATTCCTAAAGGGTGCAATGACTGCCCAATTGCAATGGCAAAATATAGAATTGGGAGATTGGGGCGTCAATGAGCAACGAATCAGCACTTGGGATAAAGATTTCTATACCACCACCAATTACATCTATGAGAAGAATATCCTCTTGTTGAACCTCAACATCAATCTTCAGCGGTTGAATCATCTGATAAAACTTCCAAAAAGTGAATTTGGCGAAAAAGAATTCTAAGCTTGCTGCATGCGGAAATCCTTCGCACGGATGCCAAGGTTCCGCTTAAAGTATTTGGAAAAATGAGATTTATCGGAAAATCCCAATGCATAAGCAATTTCCGAAATGCTCTTTCCGGTATATAATAAGAGCCTTTGCGCTTCCTTAAGAATATGTTCCGAAAGCACTTCCGAAGCTGTTTTCCCAGACCTTTTCTTACAGGAAGCATTGAGATTCTGAGGGCTGGTATTTAGTAATTCAGCATAATGGGCCACATGGTTCACAATAGGTCGACTTTGCCCAATGAGCTCCACAAATCGATCAAATAGATTATTATTTCTCGGAAGGTTCAATTCTGGTTTGGGTAGATTTTCCAATGTTTTAAGCAAAACCGCCTTAAAAATTGCTTCCTGAATCATTGGACTTTCCTCTTCGGCTAATAGGGCCAATAGTTGGTAAATGGATGCATCGTCCTTTAAATGAATTTGATCAAAGTCACTGATCTGCTCGAGCAATTTTAGAAATCCCTGATCCAAGCTTCTTTCCATAAACGCCCTTTTTAATAGAACCACATAACCTTCCACAGGGCGTTCCAATTCCCAGAAATGCACATTGTCCTGTCGGATTACCAATAAACAAGGTGTCTTGACCAAAATTTCCCGCGTATCGATGGTATGTTTACCAGCAGTATGCGACAAGTACACCAATTCCAGATAACCATTATGCTTATGGGGTTTTGTGTTTGTTTTCTCTTGGTCAAATAAGGCTACCTTGAGAAGGCGTTTAGGCTCAAGTTTATCCTTGATAATGATTTCCTTCTTATCCATTGGCTAAATATACTAAAAAGTAAAACCCCCAGCAATTGCCAGAGGTTTAGCATTATTCACTATTAACTATAAAAAATTAAATTGATTTGATGGTCTTATTTATAATCTGAGGATTTAGAATCTGAAGGATAAAAACACCCTTGGTCCAGAAAGTTTGTATTTATGCGAGACTTTTTCTTCCTGCTCCTCTTCCATATCCTCCACATCCAAGCTAAAATTATGTTTGGCGGTTCCCCAACGCTGTTCTACTCCTATTCCAAAAGCGGAATAATTTATACTTATACCAGCGACATTAAGTCCTGCATATCCACCAGAAAATTCCGAATCCGCAAACATCATGGAATAACTTGGCGCATAACGGTAGTAGGTGGAGAAAGTCAATCCATCGATTGGAGCAATATGTACCGAAGGTCCTACCTGCATACCTGCTTCTGCTTTATGCGTTACGAAGCTTTCTTCCTCATCAACCACCTCTTCCTTATATTGCACATAATTTAGATCAATATAAGTCCAATCAATCCCGAAATAGATCATTTTGGCCACAGGTTTGTTCAGGATATAGAATGTTCTTCCGCTGTTGAACGTTCCTCCAATTTTACTTTTTAATTCGAATGCATCGTTATCATCCGCAAAACTTAAGGTTTGTGAGGAATAACCTACATTGATGTACTTTCCTCCGGGTCTGTTCTGTGCCATTAAGGCAATTGAAAAGAACATGGGCACTAGCATTAATAGAAACTTTTTCATTTTGATTAATTATGTTGGTTTTATATTACCAGCAAAATTATCACCTACATCAATAGAAATAAATACCCCATATAGGGTAATTTTATTATTATTGCTAATAAATTCATAAAGTATTATGCAAAAGCCAACCAATTACCTTCTCACTATCATAAGCTTACTTTTTTTATTCCAAATTGCATATGGCCAGGAAGAAATTGATATCCAAATAATTCCTAAATGGGAAAAAGGCGATTCATTAAACTATATCATTCATAAAGAAAAAACTGAAACGGTTAATGGAGAATTGGTCAAGTCCAATAAAGGGAGCCTAATGGCAAAATTTAAAGTTTTGGATGTTGCTGAGAATGGTTATAAAATTCAGTGGCTATATCAAACTGATTTTGAATCTTTAGGAATCCCAGAAAAATATCATGATGCATTAAAGGATTTTTCGCAGATCAAGGTGGTTTATCGTACCGATCAAAATGGAGTCTTTCAGGAAGTCCTAAATACAGCGGAATTGATGAGTAACATGGAACAATCTCTTAAAAAATTCTTTTCCATACTTAAAAAAGAAGAACCTGAAATGGCAGACGATATGGATTTCGCCATGAGCCAAACAATAGAGTTGTTCAAGGACAAGCAATTAATAGAATCCATTGCATTTAAAGAAATCAAACTATTGCATGGCCTTTACGGAAACTATTTTACCTCTAAGGAGAAGGAAACATACCAGGAAGATGCACCGAACATTCTTGGCAGTATTCCATTATCTATTAAAAGCAGCATTTGGTTAGACACTATTCAAGCCGATCAGGTAGCCATCATCAAAAAAGAATCGGAAATTGATGAAGAAGAACTCAAGCAATTAATAGGAAAAATTCAAAGTCAATTTGACTTGAAGAACAAGGAAGATTTGAATTCCGTTAATATAGAATTAAAGGATCGGTATGAATTGCATTTTGATCTAAAAACTGGAAACATATTAAAAGCGGCCTCAGAAAGAATTGTTGATGGTCAAGAGGTAAAAGGCAAAACTTTAGTAAAAGAGCTGGTAAGCATTGAGCTTGTTAAATAGACTTAGACTTTATTAATTTTTTTTCTAAAATATAGGATTTTTAGAAATAAATTAACTAATTTTAGGCTAAGCGATAAGGATATAACCAACCGTATCGAACGTATCATTAACCTTTTTTATGAATACCTTCAGCATCATTACTATACTTGTTGTATTGTTTGTGATCTTCATGCTATTAAAAACCGTAAATAGCAAAGGAGATGTGTCCCCTATTCAACAGTTCAATGAAGAGGATTTTATCAAAAAAAACAATGATAAAGTGATTCGTGTTAAAGGCCCAATCTTCAACGACGTTAAAAACCACTGCAAAGCGTTCTGTGATCAATTCAATGAGCAGAAATTCCAGGTCATCATCAACCTGACCCGCTTAGATGCCCAAACGAATCTATTGACTTTTCCCTATGATATAGATATGAAGCATTTCTGCTACCTGATCAATTACCTGCATCATGTAAAGGAATGGAATCCCAATGTCCAGGTGACCGGTTGGCACAGTTGCAAAGAAAAAGATTCCTGGGCAATTGATCCGTTATTTCATAAACAGTTAATGATTTCTCTGCCGCAAAATGAAACGCATACAGATTATGTGTATGCTGTTAGTGAAGATAAATTAGGTTACAAACTCCTTTTTAACTTTGATAAAGAGACTATCCCTTTGGACCGCCTGCCATTTGAATTTGAAAAATGTTGCGAAAACCTGGAAGATTACAGCTTCGGAAAAGGAATTATTGTCAGTTAATGGTGATTAGTTAACAAATCCAACTGACAGATAGACAGTTTTGTCAGGTTTTCTAACATAAAAGGGTCCTTTATATCCATCCTATCCCCTACCAAAATCCAGCTGTTAAGCCTAAACCATTTGGGTTACTCCTTGTTAACTAGTTACCTAGAAGTAAGTCCAGCCCGTTTTTTGGCCTTATGGACTACTGTTTGATGGTATCTAGGAAAACAAAAAAAAGGAAATATCATGAAAGTAAAAAACATAAGCAAAGTAGAAGGAAGATTACCATTACGCGATCCGTTTATTATGGGCGCTTACCATTATGAACTTTATCCAGAAGGAAATGGAAAGTTAGGTCCGAAGGCATCATTGGCAGGAAGAAACATCGGTAACGACTTTGATCGTAGCAATCCTTGGCGGATGTACCATGGACAGCAAATCCCAGGTTTCCCTCATCACCCACACCGGGGCTTTGAGATCATCACCATTGTTTCTGAAGGATACGCAGACCACTTTGATTCCAAAGGTTCCAAAGGAAGATATGGGGATGGCGATGTACAGTTGATGAGTGCAGGCGAAGGTGTTCTTCATGCGGAGATGTTCCCATTGATCCATGAAGATAAGCCAAATCCATTACGTTTATTCCAAATCTGGGTAAATATGGCCGGAAAGGATAAATTGACGGAACCAGATTATAAGATGTTATGGAAAGAGATCATTCCGGAAGCAGTTTTGGATCAAGAAGGAAAGAAAGTAAGCATTAAAGTTATCCATGGCGAATATTATGGTGTGAAATCCTTGGGTGCATTGAAACACTCTTGGGCTCGCGACCCTGAGCATCATGTGGGTGCGGCGTTAATAGAGATGGAACCAGGAACAGCAATCAACCTAGATGCAGTTTCCAAAACCATGAACCGTTTTGTGCTATATTATGATGGGCAGGATCCTGTGGAAATGGCGGATTATAAGGTTCAGCCAAACCACATGGCTGATTTGGGAGGTGATGAAGAAATCTGGATCAAAAATACAGGATCTGGCATTGCGAAGTTGTTGATCTTAGAAGGTGAACCTATTGGTGAGCCGGTTGCAGCCTATGGGCCATTTGTTATGAATACTGAAAAAGAATTGCAGGAAGCTTTTAATCAATACCGCAGAACAGAATTTGGCGGTTGGCCATGGGGCGGTGAAGAGCAAGATTTAGTACACGCGAAAGATACAGGACGCTTTGCAAGTTATGATTTTGATAAGGTGATTGATAAGCCTGAGGAGGTTAATTAAAGCTTTTTAATGGTGGATTGCCATGAAATTGTCAGTAAAGATGATTTTTTATTAAAATTTTAGTTAAGTATGTTTTTCGGCACAGAACTTGAAATATACTTATCAAATTTCATAATTTAGGTTAATAATTGGTTAGTTAAGACTCCTGGAGCTCCCCGCTTCAGGAGTTTTTTTATGGTTTGCTTCGTGGTGAAAGCATAGTGAAAGTATACTTAAAGTATGTAAAATGTATGCTTCATATAGTTTCTTGTTACTTTACCCTTGCTTTAAACATGCTTAAAGGGCGATTCTAACCCAAATTCAAACTTATTTTGAAGGGTCAGGTGGGATACGAGGTCGAGGAAATGGTTAATTTATGTTAAGATTGGATGGTTAGTGGGCTGATTTTGAATTGTATGTGTAATTATAAATACTTTGGCACGAAGATTGAAATATGTTTTGCTCATAATTTAGGTTAATAATTGGTTAGTTAAAAACTCCTGGATCTCCCCGCTTCAGGAGTTTTTTTTATATTCATGGCCAGAATCAATTACCATATCTAAAAAAAATGAATATATACGATCCAGCATTTGTCAAAAAGCTTTTCAATCAAATGTCTTCTTCCTATGAAAGAATGAATTATATTACTTCATTCGGATTTAGTATTCGTTGGAGAAAACAATTTATAAATGTGTTAGCTGAAAACAATGACCCTATCCAAGTAATTGATATCTTATCTGGTTTAGGTGAAAACTGGAACTTATTGTTGAAAAAATATCCTAACGCCACTTTTTATGCATTGGATTTTTCAGAAGAAATGCAAAGGAAAGCAAAAGCTAAGGGAGATAAACTTTTCTCCGGAAAATTAAAGACATTTACGGAAGATGTACTTAACAATTCGCTGCCCGCAAACAGTTTTGATATTCTTACCTGTGCATATGGCCTAAAAACATTCAATAAAGATCAACTGAACCAATTGGCCTTAGAGGTCTCCCGAATCTTAAAGCCAGGAGGAAAATTTAGTTTTGTGGAAGTTTCCAAACCATCTAACCCTGTTTTGAACTTTTTCTATGGATTTTATTTGGGAAAATTAATTCCAATCCTTGGTAAATTATTCCTCGGCAATCCCAGTGATTACCGTATGCTGTGGATTTACAGTAAGAACTTCGGCGATTGTAAATTTGTTCAAGAAATATTCCTACACCATGGATTAGAGGTAAACCTCAATAACTATTTTTACGGTTGTGCTTCAGGCATCTCAGGTACTAAAAAATATTCCCAAATCTTTCCAGAATTAAGCGCTTAACTTGCCAAAGTATTCACCTTGGTTTTAAAAAAGAATAACATACCTTTAAAAAATGAAGATCCTGATCATAGAAGATGAAATAGACCTGTTGCAGAACAGCAAAGAGTTTTTGGAAGCAGAAAATTTCTTGGTAGAAACGGCCATGGATTATCCATCTGGCCTGGAGAAAGTAATGAACTACCAATACGATTGTATTCTTTTGGACATCATGATCCCTGGCGGATCAGGATTGGATATCCTTAAACAAATGAAAGCGGCAAATCGCAAACAGGCCGTACTCATTCTATCAGCAAAAGACTCCGTAGCAGATAAAGTGCTGGGATTAGAGATCGGGGCGGATGATTACCTGGCAAAACCCTTCCATTTTGCAGAGCTACTGGCAAGGATCAAATCCATTATCCGCAGAAATGCGCAGGAAGGTTCTTCCCTACTTACCTATAAGAACATTACGGTGGATCCTGAAAACCGGATTGTTCGTATTGCCGACAAGACACTATCATTCAACAGAAAAGAATTTGATATGTTATATTACTTTCTGTTGAGGCCAAATAAATTATTAGAAAAAACCACCTTGGCAGAAGCCGTTTGGGGTGATCATGCAGATCAGGCAGATAATTTGGATTTCATCTATTCCCAGATAAAAAATATTCGAAAAAAATTAAAGGATGCCGATGCCGAAGCTGATATCCAAGCGGTCTACGGTGTAGGTTATAAACTCGTATAATGGCAATATCCGTTAAAAATTACACGAATCGATACCTGGTTCTAGCCATTTTGGTCATTATGGCCATTTGGGCTTTATTGTTCTATGCCCTCCTCATGGATGAGGTATATGACAATGTAGATGATGGACTGAAGAACCAAAAAATCGAGATCATTCGGGAAGCTTTTAAAGATCCTTCGGTAATAACGGATAATAAAACCTATGGCATCAATCAATTTATCATCCGGGAGGTAGCGCCAAGGGAAGATTTGGACAAAAATAATTTTTCCAGAAAATTGATCTACATGCCCTATGATGAAGAAGATGAACCTTATCGCATCCTAAGTACCGGATTTTTCAGCAAAGATGGGAAGGCTTATGAGCTGGAAATACGCACATCTACTGTAGAAGAAGACGATTTCCTGATCAATTTAGCGATTTCTTTATCCGTATTATATATAGTGATTGTCTTAAGCATAATCATCATCAATCATTTTGTACTGCGGAATGCCTGGAAACCGTTTAAACAAACCCTCCGCAACCTTAGTCAATACCGTTTTGGGGAATCAAAAAGTTTTCAACCTGTAAAAAGCCAGGTTAAGGAATTCGAAGAGCTCAATCTGCAGATCGCCAAAATGATCGATCGAAATGAAATGGTCTTTGAAGATCAGAAAAGGTTTCTGGAAAATGCCTCCCATGAGCTACAGACCCCTTTGGCAGTGAGTATTGGTAAAATGGAGCTTTTATTGCAGGATGAAGCATTCAACGAATCCCAATTGAAAAAATTAGCTGAAGCGAAGCAATCCCTTCATCGGATGGTAGGTTTGAACAAATCCTTATTAATGCTATCCAGAATTGAAAACCACCAATATAATCAAACCGAAAAAATAGATTTCAATGCATTAACGAAGAATTTGTTGGAAGAACTGGAAGATATTTATACGTACAAGGAAGTACAGGTTTCCTTGGAAGATAAGGGTATTTTTTTAGCGGATTGTAACCCGGAACTAGCACAAATACTGATCGGAAATCTGCTCAGGAATGCAATCAAATATAATAGACCACAGGGACAAATTCAAGTGGTTTTTTCGGAAAGGACTATCCGTATTGCTAATGATAGCCTGGGAGAAGCACTAAATCCGAAATACATTTTCGAACGATTCCATAAAGGCACACAGGATAGTACCTCTAATGGATTAGGATTATCCATCGTGCAATCCATATTGGAGAAATATCCACATTTAACGATTCAATATCAGTTTATTCATAATCAACATGTTTTTGAATTAATAAAAAATTAAAATTTATTTCATTTTACCTCCGTATTCCTAATTGTTTCCTAAATTGATGTAGACCTTTGATTCAAATCATAAGAACAAAGACATGAAATCAATAACAAAAATCAGTATGATCGCAGCAATGCTTGTTGCATCATTCAGTGCATCGGCACAGAAAAAAGTATTGGAATTTAATCAACTACCAAAAACGGCTCAATCATTTGTGAATACACATTATAATAAGGGTCAAATTTCCTTGGTAAGCTCTGAAAAAGAAATGCTTTCGGGTATGGAATACAAAGTTGTCCTACAAAATGGGACAGAGATTGAGTTTGATCAAAAAGGAAACTGGACAGAAGTGGATGCAAAACAAAAATCAGTTCCGCAGGCTATTATTCCAGCTTCTATATTGAACTATGTGCGCAAAAGTTTTCCAAATAATGAGGTTGTTCAATTGAAAAAGGAAAGAAATGGATTTGAGGTGGAATTGACCAGCGGATTGGACCTAGAGTTCAATAAAAAAGGAGAATTTATAAGAATCGATGATTAATAATTCATCGTTAGAAATTAAAAAATTGATAATAAAAAATTAAACATAACATGAAAAAATTACTATTTACATTAACTGCTATATTGAGTTTTGGGATTTTGTTTATTTCCTGTGATAAGGAGGAAGTTATTCAAGCGGATCAATTACCGAAAGAGGCCAATACCTTTTTAAATACGCACTTTAATGGGGTGAAAATCCTTCAAGTGGAAAAAGAAAAGGAAGCTTTATCAGGAACAGAGTATAAAGCAATTTTGGCAACTGGTGTTCAGGTGAAGTTTGATAAGAATGGAGATTGGACAGAAGTGGAATCCAATAATAATACGGCAATCAGTACGGGTTTTATCCTTGCGCCGATTGTAAGTTATATTAATGAAAATTATGCGAATTCTGGAATCAAGAGCATTGAAAAAGAAAAGCATGGCTTTGATGTGGAATTGGTGAATGATATCGATTTGGTATTCGATAAAGAAGGTAAGTTTTTAAGAGTAGATTTATAAGAGGTTTTTACAAGTAGTACGTGCTGCCGTCATTGCGAGGAGGCACACCCTACCGTCATTGCGAGGAGGCACGACGAAGCAATCTGTCCGCATGTCATGCTGAGCGTAGTCGAAGCATCTGTTCTTAAGTAGTATTGCAGATCCTTCGACGCTGCTCAGGATGACAATGTTCAAAGATTGCTTCGTTCCTCGCAATGACGTATGGATCGCTTCGTTCCTCGCAATGACGTATGGATTGCTTCGTCGTACCTCCTCGCAATGACGTATGAATCGCAATGACGTATGTTTCACAATGACATAACCCAAAAAAAAGGCTGTATCAAATATTCTGATACAGCCTTTAAATATTAAGGTTTTAAATAAATTCGCTTACAATCCAGAGGTATCTGCTGCAGATGCATCCGCATCAGAGGTTTCTGGTGCCTGATCAATCAGCTCCATAAATTGATCCAATTTAGGGGTAATTATGATCTGCGTTCTACGGTTTCTCGCTTTACCATCAGCCGAATCATTGCTTGCAATCGGGTTATATTCTCCACGACCACCAGCAGTCAGACGCTTAGGATCTACACCATAGGTATTCTGTAATGCCTGTACAACAGAAGATGCACGTAAAGTACTTAGATCCCAGTTATTTCTAATATTGGTTTTCGAAATAGGATCTGTATCGGTATTACCTTCGATCAACACATCATACTCTCTGTAATCCTGGATGATCTTAGCAATTTTGGATAAGGTCTCACCTGCACGATCAGAAATTTCATAACTTCCTGATTTGTACAACATATTATCCGAAAGGGAAATATAAACCACACCTTTCAATACTTTCACATCTACATCGCGTAATTCTTCACGGCTTAATGAACGGGTCAAATTATTTGTCAACACCAGATTAAGGGAATCACTTTTGTTTTTGGTGTTCACCAAGTGCTGGATGTATTTATTAGAAGCGTTGATTTCATCCACCAATTTGGAAATATTGACATTTCCCTGGGTGTTTTGGTTGATACTATTATCCAAAGTGGATTGCAGTTTTGCCAATGCCTCCCGAAGACCTGCATTGGTTTTACGCTCCTGTTCCAACTGTTCTTCTAAACTGGTAACGCGGGCTCTACTTTCGGCAAGCTCCACTTGACTTTTTTGATATTGCGCACTCAAGTCATTATACTGAGCATCCAATGCCTGGTATGTTTTTTTACTTACCCCACAGGAGGAAATAAAAATAAGCGACATGAGGAATAAGGGGATACTGATTCTTTTTATCATAACACGTAATTTAATTATAAAATTCAATAGCTCCTACAAGATAAGCAAAAGCGATGCCTTTATCTGTTAAGTTAATTTTAAAAATAAAAATTAAGCAGATTTTTTACTATAAAAAAAACTCCTGAAGCGGGGAGCTCCAGGAGTTTTAACTAACCAATTATTAACCTAAATTATGAGCTAAATAGTATTCAATCTCCGTGCCGAAAATGAAATGACCTCTCCTTTGTTAACATTATTTAACGAATATCCCCTGCCTATCCAATAAATTATGATAATTTTGCAGCATGCAACAGGAAAAATCATATATCGATAGATTAGGAATAGAGGCGCTGAACCCCATGCAGGAGGCCGTAGTGAGTCAATTTGACGACACTCGGGATTTTATTCTGCTCTCCCCTACAGGTTCTGGAAAAACATTGGCCTTCTCCTTAATCCTGATGCAATTGCTGAAAAAATACCCTATCCAGGCTTCTTCGGCGCTGATTGTAGTACCTACCAGAGAACTGGCACTTCAGATCGAATCGGTTATCCGAAAGATGGATAATACCCTTTCCTTGGTTTGTTTATACGGTGGAAATGATAACCGTATGGAGAAAAACAAGCTTAAGGAAGGTCCTTCCCTGATCATAGCTACTCCTGGTCGATTGATCTACCACTTGGAAAGAAGACCTGATCTGTTAGAAAACTGCCATACTCTGATCCTGGATGAGTTTGATAAATCCTTGGAATTAGGATTTTCTGAGCAAATTTCCTACATCATCAACAGCTGTAGGAACATCAAGCACCAAGTGATGACATCGGCGACCGATGTAACCGACAAGCCTAATTTCATCCAGCTTAATGATCCCATTAAATTGGATTTCTTGAACAAGGAGGCTTTAATCCCGAGTTTGGATTACCATAAGGTGGAGGTGTCCAGCAAAATGAAATTGGAAGGTCTCTTTAAATTGATCTGTAAGATTGGTGCTGAGCGGATCCTGGTTTTCTGTAACCATCGCGAAGCCGCAGAACATATTTCCGAACTATTGGAAAGCAAAGGAATCGATAGCATCCCTTATCATGGTGGATTGGATCAATTTTTCCGTGAGCTAGCTATATTAAAAATTAAGAATGGTAGCCAATTGATATTGGTAACTACGGATTTGGCCTCGAGAGGTCTTGATATTCCGGATATGAACCATGTGGTGCATTATCAGTTCCCACCTAAGGAAGAGGATTTTATCCATAGAAACGGTCGCGCTGGGAGAAACCAGCAGGAAGGACATGTTTATGGGGTATTAACGACGGAGGAAAGAGTACCGGTTTATTTTCAGGACGTACCGGTGATGGAGTTGAATGAGTTCTACCCTATCCCAGAACCTCCGAAATACCAAACTATTCGTATAACGGCCGGAAAACGCCAAAAAGTAAATAAGATTGATATCGTTGGTTTTATTCTGAACCTGGGAGATTTTAAGAAGGAAGATCTTGGAATGATCGATGTAAAACCCAATGAATCTTATGTAGCTGTTAGTAGAGCTATTGCAAGAGAAGTTATTAAGCTAGGATCTAATGGTAGGATCAAAGGCCAGAAGGTAAGGTTGAATTTAATTTAAGGGTTGTATTAACGCGTCATTGCGAGGAACGAAGCAATCCCCGCGTCATCGTAAGTTTGTATAAAAGTTATAGGAATTAAAGAGACAGAATATAATTTTGTATTTCATTTAGGATACAGCGAGAGAGGGAGTAAGATTTTTAATCGTCATTGGTCCTTGAGAGACCCTTCGCAATGTTAATCCCCCTCTCTTATTCCTATCATAAACTTGGACAGTTCATTAGGCCAGGAGCCTGTTTTTACGATTGATAAGTTATGATAAGAGCTGCTGTGATCCACAAATATGATATACAAATATGGTAACAGGTATTGATTGTTCAAAGGATTATTTTGACATTTCTGTCCAATCGGGAGAGAAAGAG
>NZ_PEAZ01000050.1:0-43700 GCF_002734245.1 Sphingobacterium sp. 1.A.4 | reverse complement strand
CTCTTTCTCTCCCGATTGGACAGAAATGTCAAAATAATCCTTTGAACAATCAATACCTGTTACCATATTTGTATATCATATTTGTGGATCACAGCAGCTCTTATCATAACTTATCAATCGTAAAAACAGGCTCCTGGCCTAATGAACTGTCCAAGTTTATGATAGGAATAAGAGAGGGGGATTAACATTGCGAAGGGTCTCTCAAGGACCAATGACGATTAAAAATCTTACTCCCTCTCTCGCTGTATCCTAAATGAAATACAAAATTATATTCTGTCTCTTTAATTCCTATAACTTTTCTACAAACTTACGATGACGGGGCAAGTGTAACAAATAACTCCGAAAATCCTCATAATTAACATCCAATTCCGTTACCTGTTTTTCCTTTCCTGCCCAATCCTCTGCACCTTTAGGAAATTTCACATCCTTATATATCTCCTCCGCAATCGCCTCAGGAAACTTACAAGGATGCGCAGTAGATAAAAATACCGAAGCATATTCTCCCGGATGAACTTTCCGATAAGCCTTAGCCGCTAGATACGCAATTGCAGTATGCGGACAGGCAACATACTTAAACTCCTCATACAATTCCTGCATGCCAGCCTTTGTTTCCTCATCATCAAAAGCGTAGGAACTCAACAATTCTTTCAAAGATTCCCTATCCTCCCCAAACATATCCAAAATCCTAACCCAATTGCTCGGATTCCCTACATCCATGGCATTCGAAATGGTCTGTTTAGAAGATCTCGGATCATACTCACCCGTCTCCAAAAAACGTGGAACCGTATCATTGACATTCGTTCCTGCCACAAAATGATGAACCGGCAAGCCCATCTTATAAGCCAACAACCCAGCCCCAATATTCCCAAAATTGCCACTTGGCACCGCAAACACCACCTCCTTCATTCCCTGTGCCCGCAACTGTGCATAGGCCCAAAAATAATAGAACGTCTGAGGTAACAATCGAGCAATGTTTATGGAATTGGCAGATGTCAACCGCAGTTCTTTATTCAATAAAGGATCATTGAAAGCCTGTTTTACTAAAGCCTGGCAATCGTCAAAGCTGCCATTCACCTCCAAAGCCCTAATATTGTTTCCGTTTTTGGTCAACTGATCTTCCTGCACCTTAGAAACCTTCCCTTTCGGATATAGGATCGTAACACGCGTACCTTCCACCCCCAAGAACCCCAATGCAACCGCGCCACCCGTATCACCCGAAGTTGCCACCAACACATCCAATAATTGATCGCCATCTTTGGAGAAATAGCCCATGATCCGACTCATGAACCTGGCGCCAAAATCCTTGAAAGCAAAGGATGGTCCATGGAATAATTCCAAAACCGCAGCTTCAGGGCTCAAGAATTTAACAGGAGCATCAAAATCTATTGCATCATACACGATACGCTTTAGGTCGTTCTCTGGAATATCCGTACCTATTACGGCTTTCGCAATCGTAAAAGCGATCTCCTGAAAAGAATATTGTTGGATATTTCGGATAAAATAGGGATCCAGTTGCGGGATGTTTTCTGGCATATATAAGCCTTTATCCTGAGGTAAGGAATGGAAAACAGCATCCTGAAAAGATACCCTTAAATCGCTATTGTTTGTACTGTAATATTTCATGTTCAATAAAATTAGGATTGGGATAATACTTTAGGGCCTTCCACATTCACTTTGGAAACAAATTGAAGGCTCTCAATACCTTGTTCATTCAAATGTTGCTGAATAGCATCCACCGCCTTCTGGGCAGCCTCATGGCCTTTGGAAATGGCCACAACGGAAGGTCCAGAACCGGAGATACCGAAACTCAAAACCCCTGCTTCCTCCGCGATGCGTTTCATTTCATAGAATTCTGGAATCAGAATGGCCCGGGTTGGTTCGATCAGTACATCCTGCATGGACCGGGCAATCAAGTCATAATCTGACATAAAAATACCGGAAACCAATCCTGCTATATTTCCCCATTGGATTACGGCATCTTTCAACGCCACTTTTTCTTTGATCAGTTGCCTGGCATCCCGAGTAGGCACATCGACCTGTGGAAATACGATTCCCGCCACCAATTCTTGCGGCACAGGCAATTTGATGATATCCAATCCCTCCCCACCGCGTATAAGGGTAATGCCCCCCATTAATGCTGGCGCTACATTATCGGCATGCCCATGGCCACAAGCCAAACGCTCGCCTTCTATACAGAAAGGCATCAATTCTTCTTTGCTCAATGGGTTCCCCATTAAGGTATTGATGGCAAATAATCCAGCCACCGTACTTGCTGAGCTTGAACCTAAGCCACTCCCGATTGGCATATGCTTGATCAGGTCGATCTCCACACCCACTTCTTTCTCAAGACCAAGATGTGCTAAATACATTTTTACGCAGGCCGAAACCGTATTCTTATCCGGATCTAAAGGCAATCGCCCATCATCTCCTTCAATTGATCGGATGACCACCCCTGGGTTTTCCGTTCTTTTCATGAATACTTCATCTCCAGGACTATCTACCGCAAAACCCAAGATATCATAACCGCAGATCATATTGGCTACTGTTGCCGGTGCAAAAACGCGAACTTCTTTTTTTATTAATTGAGACATTTTTTTCTTTTTAATTTTCAATGATTAAGCACCAACATTCACCAGATCAGCAAAAACGCCTGCTGCTGTTACTTCCGCTCCTGCCCCAGGCCCTTTAACGACAAGAGGTCTATCCTTATATCGTTCTGTAGTGAAGGAAATAATATTATCAGATCCAGAAAGCGCATAAAATGGATGTTTATCATCCAACATCTGCAGATTGATGGCTACTTCACCATTTTCCAATGTTCCAATATAGCGAATCACTTTATTCTGCTTGGCAGCTTCCGATTTCATTTTATTGAAAAATTCATCCGCCTTTAATAGCTCCGCATAAAACTCATCAACAGAACTGGCCTGAAGGCAACTTTCCGGCAGGATATTGCCTAGTTTTACGGATTCCGATTCTATCGCATGACCTGCATCCCTTGCAAGGATGAGCATTTTCCGCATAAAATCTATTCCACCCAGGTCATCTCTTGGATCCGGTTCGGTATAGCCCAGTTCCTGAGCTTTTTTCACCACCTCATAAAAAGAAGCATCCCCTTTAAAATTATTGAAAATATAGGAAATGGTGCCCGACAGGATCGCTTCAATCTTGATGATGCGGTCGCCACTCATCATGAGATCTTTCAATACCCGTACTATCGGTAATCCTGCGCCAACATTGGTTTCGTAAAAGAAATCTACACCATGTTTTCTCGCGGTATCATGTAATAGTCTATATTGGGCATAATCGCCTGAATTTGCAATCTTATTACAGGTAACAACGGAAATATTAGATCTGAAGATCTCCTCATAATAAGTGGAAGGCAATTTACTGGCTGTATTATCAATAAAAACGCAGTTCGGTAAATTAAGGGCTTTCATTTGGCCGATAAATGTGCCCAAGTCAGCGACCTCCCCCTGGTTTTCCAATTCTTCCTGCCAATTTCCCAAATCAAACCCTTCCGGGTTAAAGCCCATTTTCCTGGAATTGGAAATGCCGACCACTTTGATTTCAATATCATTTTGATCCAATAAAAAATCATGTTGTTCATGTAGCTGTTTAAAGAGCGTGGAACCAATGTTTCCCGTTCCAATATTGAACACATGCAAGGTCTTTTTCAATTCAGCAAAAAAAGCATCATGTACTGCATTTAAAGCCTTGGATAGGTCTTCATTATTGATAATTACCGAGATGTTGAATTCGGAAGAACCCTGGGCTATTGCCCGCACATTGATCCCGTTCCTACCTAAAGCATGAAAAAGCCGGCCGGACATGCCAGGCGTACGTTTCATGTTTTCCCCTACAATAGCGAGGATGGAAAGTCCATCTTCCAGTACCGGGACACTCAATTTATTCGCCATTAATTCCAGTTCAAATTCGTTTTTGATCAGGTTAACGGCCTTTCTTGCATCATTGGGATGGACAGCAAAGGTAATACTGTGTTCGCTCGATGATTGGGTAATGAGAATGACATTGATCTGTTCTCTGGCCAACAGTGTAAATAAACGCCCACTGAATCCGGATTTCCCTACCATACCACTCCCGGTTAGATTGATCACGGATACATCAGCAATAGAGGAAATTCCCTTTATAGGAAAATTGGACTTTCCACTTTCAAACTGAATGACCGTGCCTGGAAATTCCGGTTGGAAAGTATTTCGGATAACGATGGGTATCTTTTTCATAAAGGCAGGCACCATGGTAGGTGGATAGATTACCTTTGCCCCAAAATAAGAAAGCTCCATAGCCTCTGTATAAGAGAGAATCGGTAAGGAGAAGGCCTTTTTTACAATTCTAGGGTCTGCTGTTAGCATACCATTAACATCGGTCCAGATTTCGATGGCTGTAGCGTTCAACACCGATCCGAAAATAGCAGCGGTATAGTCTGAACCACCACGACCTAAAGTAGTGATCCTGCCTTTGTCGTTGGAACCAATAAAACCGGTTACAAACAACAATTTATCAGTGTGGGTTAATGCTAAAGCCTGGATAAGCTGATGGCTCAGGGCTTCATTCAAATGTGCATTTCCAAAATTATCATCTGTTTTTATGTAATGGGAAGCATTGATATAAGTGGAAACCGGTATTTCCTGCTCCATGATCTTGGCCACCAAAAAATTGCTACAACGTTCGCCAAAGGAAACAATGAGGTCCTTACTTTGATCACTCAACTCTTTTAATACAGCAATACCCTGGAGAAGATCTTCCAGATCATTGATCAAGAGCTTAAGTTTGGTGAGGACCGGGTTTTGGTATTTTACAGCGATCAATTTTTTGACGACTTCAAAATGACGGTCTTCCATCAGTTTAAGATCGTCTTGAAAAGGTTTCCCTTCTGCCGCATCTTCAGCCATCTTGGTCAATAGATTAGTGATTCCTGACATGGCCGATAATACAACTAAAGGCTTTTCGCCAGCATCATAAGATTTCTTTACGATCTGAAGTACGGCTTGAATACTTTCTACGGAACCTACGGATGTTCCGCCAAATTTTAAAACTTTCATTTTTTTGGGTTTATTTTTACTGTTTAGCATTGATACACAACAAAAAAAAGCCTTCCTGGATGAGGAAGGCTTCTTATATCTGTACTAATTACTATACAATAGAATCATTCCTCCGCTAGATTTCTCCCGGTGGTAATAATAATTGTAATAATAATAGTGCTGTTATACATCAATTTATTGTTTGTTTTTTCAAATATATTATAAATATTATTACATACAAGAGGATTTGTTAAAATATTTTTAAAATACTGGTTTAAACAATTGAGAGATGATTTTATTCAAACCTGCCTAAATAAATTTGATTTTGTCAAAAGTTATCCACAAAGAAGAAGTGTTAAATATGTTAAAACTTTGTTAAAAGAATCAAAAAATGTTTTGAATTCTATACAGTATGTCTTACATTTGCTTCAGCTCGTTTGAAAAATGTCATAAATTTTGGACGATTCGAGGAGCTAAAAGGTTGTATATAAAAGCGATTTAATGAAAACAAAGAAACTAGTGGCAGTGATGCTCTTCATAGGCTTATGTCTATTCTCGCAGGCTCAAACTAACCAAAGATCCTCAGACCCGGATAATCTAGCAAAAGAATACTTCTCCCAAATCATGGGTGTTGCGGTAAACGCGACGACAAATACCAAACTTTATCAATTTGTTTACGAGTGGTTAGGCACTCCTTACCGTCTTGGAGGTGATTCCAAAAGAGGTATCGATTGTTCTAAATTCTCTTTGGCGGTGTATGAAAATGTATTCAACACGACCATTGGCTACAACAGCCGTAATCAATACGATAATGTAACGCCTATCCGTAAGAATGAATTACAGGCAGGAGACTTGGTATTCTTCAAAATCAGAAGTAGAAATATAACGCATGTAGGTGTTTATTTAGGAGACGATAAATTCGCGCATGCCTCTTCTTCGAAAGGCGTAATGGTGAGTAATCTAAATGAAGCTTATTGGAAACGCTATTATTACAACGGTGGTCGTCCGAAATTGGATAACGCTAGAATGATGACTGCTGATGCTAATAACAACGAAAAAGGAAATTTGAATTAGTTCCATTTTTAATATATAATATTTAAAAAATAAAGTCCGAAGGTGTTTACTTTCGGACTTTATTTTTTTATATAGCTAATAGATAATTTCATTCTATCTCCGTCATTGCGAGGAGGTACGACAGCCCCGTCATTGCGAGGAGGCACGACGAAGCAATCTTCCCGCCTTAATCTTATCCTTTATTATCCATTTTCCGGCGATGGCTCTTATGTAAAGCTTTCAAAATATGTTTGATTTAGGGTAAGAATCGTGGTTTAAGTAGGGTTAAAGCAGGGTTAAACCAACAAGAAAGTATGTAAAGCATACATTTTACATACTTTCAGTATCCTTTCAGTATGGTTTTACTGCGAAGCTAACCATAAAACATCCTTTACAAATTTATTTCTGGTCCCCCAATATACGACCTAGAAGGTACATTATCCAAAATAACAACATTCCATTTGAGATCATGGGGATTTTTATAAAGTTTTATTAAATTTACCGCTGAACAAAAAAGGTAGCATGTCGTCTAAGAAAACACTTATATTAAACAAAGATCAAATCCTTCAGAAGTCTAAACGTATCGCTTATCAGATCATCGAAGACAACTTTGATGAACCTGCCATTGTTTTAGTGGGTATTGCTGATCGTGGGTATGTTTTTGCTCAGCGTCTTCAGAAGCTATTGTTGGAGATTGCTCCGGATAAATCCATTGAGTTGATCAAGGTGAATATACAGAAGACCAAACGTTCTTTGGAGTCGACTACGGATGTTCCTTTGGAAACTGCGAAAAATAAGGTGGTTATTCTTATTGATGATGTTTTGAATAGTGGTAGGACTTTGGCGTATGGCTTGGGAGTGTTTATTAATGTTCCGTTGAAAAGAATGCGTACTGCTGTTTTAATTGACCGCAGTCATCATCAGTTCCCTGTTTTTAGTGATTATTATGGATTGAAACTTTCTACTATTCTTAAGGAGCATGTGGAAGTTCAATTGGAGGAATATGATAATACGGAGGATGCGGCATATTTGTCGTAATTCTTAGGTAATTGGGAGGAGGTACATTCGTCATTGCGAGGAGGTACATTCGTCATTGCGAGGAGGTACGACGAAGCAATCTTTGATCTAATCGAAAGATTGCTTCGTTCCTCGCAATGACGCGAAAAATCCCCTTAAATTTAACTATTTCCTTTATAAACCTTCAGCTTCTGGCCAATCCTTAAATTAGAGCCTCTAAGGTTATTATCCGACTTCAACCTACTTACCGTTGCCCCGCGATACTTCTGTGCAATATCCGACAACGTATCCCCTTTCCTAACCGTATGAGTAACATAACTTAATACCGTATTCGGTTTTGTCTTAACACTCGACTTCTTAGCAGCAGCAATATTTTTTGAGAACTTAGCATCAACCGCATATTCCTGTTTTATTTCCGGAACTACAATCTGGTTATTCAATGCAGCATATATCAAAGAATCAGAAAAGTTTGCCTGATAAGGTAAAACCAATCTTCTTGGTTTTTCATTAGAAGCATACACTGTTCCTTTCTTATAAGCAGGATTAAACTCCTTCAACACCTCCAAAGACAATCCCAAACTCCCAGCAAGCTTATCCAAACTGATGGATTTGTTCAACATCATCACCTTATTATCCGCTAACAGATTAGTCTTCTGTGGTTGCAAACCATACAACTCTGCATGGTTCAGCACATAAGTCATGGCCACATATTTAGGAATGTAATTTTGGGTTTCCTTAGGTAAGAATGGAGATAATTCCCAATAGCTCGGACTGGAGAGTCCAGACCTTTGTATAGCACGCCTTACACAGCCCCTACCACAATTATAGGAGGCTAATGCCAACAACCAATCGTTAAATTCATCATAAGCTTCCTTTAGATAAGTTGTAACAGCATAAGAAGAAGAATAAACATCTTTCCGCTCATCATAACTACCATCCATGGCTAAGTTATAGATCTTGGCTGTTCCATAGATAAACTGCCAAGGACCAACTGCCCCAGAAGTAGAAACGGTATGTGGATTCAAAGAAGACTCCACCACGGAAAGATACTTCACCTCTTCAGGTATCCCCTGCTCTTCAAAGATCTTATCATATATCGGGAAGTAATATTGGCCTAAACCCAATAGCTTCTCCATATAAGGCTTATAATTTCTGGAGATATATTTATCCAGATAAGCCTTAACCCGTTCATTGTATTCCAAGGGGATTGTTTTCTGGATGCGCTGAATCCGTTGTGCTATGAGTATATCCTCATTACTGAATTCGATGGCATGTCCATTTACGGATTTAATGGAATCCAAATGTTGCATGATTTCCTCTTTTCCCTTTTCAACTTGGACTATAAATGCCTGTTGAATATTATCCGAAAATGCAGATCCTTCTGTGGTTATTTCTTGGGCTTGGCCTAGATTTAGAAAAACACCTAGGCCTAAAGTGACTAGGAAACTAATCTTTTTGTTCATACGCAGTAAAGTACTGTTAAACTTAATTTTAGTTCTTCGTTTAAAAACAAAAAGGTTCTATAAAACAATTTCTGTTTTATAGAACCTTTATTACATGTGGTCAACTAGCACAATTAAGCTTGTGTTTTGTTGGTATTATTTTCTGTTGATTCTTCATCTTTAGCGTTTGGATTTTCCTTTTGGCCATCTTTGAATTCTTTCACGCCACGACCCAATCCACGCATCAACTCAGGAATTTTCTTCCCCCCAAATAACAATAACACTACGACCACGATGATGATAATCTCGTTTGTACCTAAAAATAATAATCCTGATGTGTACATATTTTTAATAATTAACTAATTCTTCCTTAATGTAAATCTAACAAATATAGCGATAAAATCACAAAATCCCTGTAACTATCTTGCTATCCATTGTGACGGATTTACAGGGGTTTGTCCCTTGTAAATACTCAAATCCATGAAGGAATAACCTTCGTCTGGATCTGAATCCGCGGAACCGATTACCGTACCTGTAGAAACCTTCTGTCCTTTACGAACAGATGCTGATTTCAGGTTGGAGTATGCGGTAAAATACTCACCATGTTGGATGACAACCGCGGTTCCACCCATATTCAATACCTGGATAACGGTTCCTTCAAAGACGGCCTTAACCGGAGCTCCTTCTGATGTTCGGATACGGATATAATCATAGAAGTCATGAACGTTCCGTTCTACCACTACATTTCCATAATTACGAACAATATTACCTTGTGAAACTGGCCAAGGAAGTCTACCTCTGTTCGAAGAGAATCCAGCAGATAATTTAGCTGCTTCTGGCGTATTGTTCAAGACTGACGATCCTGTTTTCTTTTCGATTTTCTTTTCGGCTTCTGCTACCGTTGTACCGGATTTCTTAGCTTCTGCTTCTGCGGCTCTTCTACGACGCTCCTCTTCCAATTTACGAGCGGCTTCAACCTCACGGGCGATCGCTGCCTTCATGGCTGCATCAATACGTTTTCTTTCTTGTTGCTTTTTGGTCAGCTGTCCGCGGAAACCACGTTCTTCGCTTGCCAATTTGTTCAACTCCGAAGAATGGGCTGCCCTATCCTTCGCGATAATATCTCTTTCCTTTTGTTGTTCCTTTAATAGGTTCTGTTGAGTCTGTTTATCACGCTGAAGTTGCGCCAACTTTAACTCGATCTCCTTTTTATGTCCTTCGATTTCTGACACTTTAATCTTCCGGGCATCGGTAAATTGTTGAAGGTACTTAATACGTTTAAAAGCTTGGTTAAAATCTTTTGATGCGAATATGAACATCATCTTATTGTATCCGTTCTTATTTCTGAAAGCGAACAAGATCATCTTTTCATAATCCTGCCTCATTTTCTCGAGCTCTTCTTTCAGTTTATCAACGATCTTATTATTGGATGCAATATTATTGTTGATGATCCGAAGTTCGCTATTGATGGTTCCGATTTTATTTTCGCGAAGGTCCAATTGTTTACTTAGCGCGGCAACTTCACGTTGTGAAAGTAACTTTTCGGCAGTTTTGGCTGTCAATACTTTCTGTAGCTGGGCAATCTCTCTGTCTATTCTTTCCCGCTGTTTCTTCAACTCCACACTACTTTGTCCGTAGGAAAGGCTAATTAAAAAAAACAGGGAAAATATGCTTAATACAATCTTTTTAAAATCCATGAACCGCTAAATTCTATCTTGTCGTTTTGTTAAAACTTCCAAAAATAAGGATATACACAATACGAAAACAAAAAAAACTATAATTTCTTTATTAAATGAGGTTTATAATTAATTGATAACCTTATATTTTGATGGTACGTTAAAGGGCATTTCGTTCGCAATATTGAATTCAGCCCTATTATAAGCCATATCTGCTGAAACCTTTGCACCAGATCCCTCCACATTTAACGTGAAACGCTGCGGAAAATTGTAGGCTCCGATCATGGCATAGTCTGAATAATTGGCTTCCAGTTTATTTGTCTTCCCCAATTCCATTAAATTAAAATTAAATGGTCTATTCTGCGCATTTACCCCATAATGGAAAGTCAATCCTTCTTTCACACCGATGATCTGTATATCATCCGTAGAAGTTGCTACCTGCAATTGATCGGTCCGCAACATCTCCACCGAGATATTACCCACGAGTATATCTTCCAACATCTTGTAGGAGATCCCTGGGTTGGTGTATTTATAGATATAGGAGAATGGTTTCTTAATATACTCCCCTTGTAATTTATTCATGATCTTAACACTATCTGGCGTGATCATCACCCGGGCAGCCTCGATGCCTAATAAAGCCGTAACAGAAATCCATATGGCTTTACCCCTATCGATCCGAATATTCAAGGTCACATTTTGATCTTCTTTACCCATCACGACTTTTGCTTTTGCACGACCATTGAAGGTGTGGAAATCAAGATTGCTCAATTCAAAATTTCGGAGCAATTCTTCATTATTGCTTGCCTTTGGCAAGTTAGGGTCTGTTTTTACCGTTTGTTTCTTGCTTCCACAGGCATTCATCAGCACCGCCAATACCAAAAGGAGGCTGATTTTATTCAATATATTTCTTCTCACTAATCTTCTGTTTTATTTTTTCTTTATCTACGGAACTATTGTCGCTCATGGTCAACGCTTTTTCCCATTGTTTTATTGCTTCCTTATTACGGCCTAGTTTCATGAGGATATCCCCATAGTGTTCGAACAGAACGGCAGATCCTTCGGAATTCTTAACCGCCTGCTCTATCCAGTACAAGGCTTCCTTGAATTTTTCCTGCTGGAACAACACCCACGCATAGGTATCCTGGAAAGTTCCAGATTTTTGGTTGAGGTCATTGGCTTTGGCAGCATATTTAGCCGCAACATCCAAGTTGGATTTACGGAGTGCTAAGTAATAAGCATAGTTATTCATAGCTCCTACGTTGGTAGAATCCAATTTGATTGCTTCCTCATAAGCGACATCCGAGGCTGAGGTCATTTTCAATTCGTGGTAAAGATCACCTAGGGATGTGTAGATGGTAGACTGTATGAAGGCGTTTTCATTTTCGCTCTGGTTCAAAGCCGTTTCTAAATATTTTCTTGCATTCTCAAAATCCTTCTTCACCAAATGAGCGACACCAATATAGTAGGTCAACATGACATTACCTGGATTTAATTTAAGGCCTTCTTGTCCATCTCGGATGGCCTGATCCGTATCGCCCGAGGAAATGTTCAATTCCACCAACTTTCGCCAGGCGTCTATTAATTGCGGCTGCATGGAGACCGCGGTAAGGTATAGGGATTTCGCCTGGTCCAGCTCTCCCTTTTGCCATAACACATCCCCTTTGAACATATGGGTATCTGCTACGCGTGGATGCTTTAGCACCAGGATATTGGCCAATTCTTGCTTTTGGTCCAGATTGAGGTTTTGGTTGATGGACATGACATTGTACATCACCCGATGTTTATCAAAATAACCGATGGAACTTGATTGAAAACCTGTTTTGAGGGCGTCATAGGCAAGTTTTTCCTTTTTTAAATCTACATAGGCGTCGGCAAGATCAAAGTAAAGCAGATCATCTTTCGTATTTTCCAAACCTTCCATCAGAATCTTAACGGATTCATTTGGTTTATTATTCTCAAGGTTCAGAAAACCCAGTGCACTATAAACTTGTCTAATTGGGGATTTCTTTTGTCTCCATTTGTTGAGGATTGTTGCAGCTTCCGCATCCTTATCCATATCCATCAGGATCTCCGCCTTCAAAACATCCAAGGTATCAGACTCTCCAAATTTACCATTGCTGATTTCGATGACATCCAATGCTTCATCTGATCGTTTGGCCGCATGCAGCAACATCACTTTCTCGCGAAAGATTGCGGGGGATTTATCATTCTTTTCAAGAACTTCATTTATTAGACCGATAGCGGAATCCAGATCGCCACTACTTTTATACAGTTCCAATAAGTGATTTCTATAGATAAGATTGTCTGGATCGTTGTTCACAGCCTGTTGAGCAGCAGGAATGGCCACATCAAAATTCCTAGCCTGGGCGTACAATAATGATTTGGCATAGAACATCTCGGCACCTTTGGGATATTTCTGAAGAACCTCTTCAATTCCGGCCAAAGCAGCGGGGATATCGCCACTCTTTAATTTAGCTTCAATGGCTTGAAGCTTTTCTTTGTATTCTTTATTATCTTTCAAGTCTTGAGCAAACACGAATGTCCCTAGCAACAACAAGATACTCACCATCCAAAGCCTGCGCAACAATATTTTCTCCATTAGTTATATTCCATTAAGGGTTTCAGCTTATAAAAGACAAAACTACCAAAAACAAGGTAGGAATTTATTTTGGAAATTGAAAACAAATATCTTACCTTTGCAGACCTTATTGTAGTGATTACAGAAGGATTAGAAAAATATTAATTAATTAAATAAAAGCAAGTGAATACGTTAAGTTACAAAACTGTCTCTGCTAACAAGAACACCGTTAACAAAGAGTGGATCGTTGTTGACGCTGAAGGCGAGATTTTGGGGCGCTTGGCAAGCGAGATCGCGAAAGTGATCCGTGGAAAACACAAGCCTTCATTCACCCCACACGTAGACTGTGGAGATAACGTGATTGTTATCAATGCAGACAAAATTAGATTGACTGGAAACAAGTTGGGCGACAAAGTATATGTTCGCTACACAGGCTACCCAGGTGGTCAACGTTTCGTTTCTCCAAAAGAGTTAATGGCAAAACACCCTGAGCGCATCATCGAAAAGGCGGTACGCGGGATGTTACCTAAGAATCGTTTAGGACGTCAATTATTCAAGAATCTTTATGTTTATGCTGGAACTGAGCACAAGCATGAGGCACAGAATCCAAAACCAGTTAAATTTTAAGGAGAACGACTATGTCAACAACTAACACTTCAGGAAGAAGAAAAACTGCTGTTGCCCGCATCTACTTAACAGCTGGCAACGGGAATATCACGGTAAACGGTAAAGATTACAAAGTATATTTCCCAACATTACCATTGCAGTACATTGTTACCCAATCTTTATTGGTAGCAGAGTCTCTTGCAAATTTTGACATCAACGTTAATGTTCAAGGTGGTGGAGTTAAAGGTCAAGCAGAAGCTGTACGTTTAGCAATTGCTAAAGCGTTAGTAGAGCTTAACCCAGAAGTAAAACCTGCATTACGCGCTAAAGGTTTGATGACACGTGATGACCGTATGGTTGAGCGTAAGAAACCAGGACGTCGTAAAGCACGTAGAAGATTCCAATTCAGTAAACGTTAATATCAGGAGGATCAAAAAATGGCAAGAACAACATATCAAGAATTATTGGATGCAGGTGTTCACTTTGGTCACCTTACTCGTAAGTGGGATCCGAAAATGGCTAAGTACATTTTCATGGAACGCAACGGTATCCACATTATTGACTTGAACAAAACTCTTACGAAATTGGATGAGGCTGCATCAGCTATCAAACAAATCGTAAAATCAGGTCGTAAAGTATTATTTGTAGCAACAAAGAAACAAGCAAAAGAAATTATCGCTGAGCAAGCAAAAGCAGTTAACATGCCTTTCGTAACAGAACGTTGGTTAGGTGGTATGCTTACAAACTTCGCGACAGTACGTAAATCAATCAAGAAAATGTCAAACATTGATAAGATGCAAAAAGATGGCACTTACGATGTATTGTCTAAAAAAGAGAAATTGATGATTCAACGTGAGCGTATCAAGTTAGAGAACCTTTTAGGAGGTATCGCAGACTTGAACCGTTTGC
Source organism: Sphingobacterium sp. 1.A.4 (assembly GCF_002734245.1). Classification (NCBI taxonomy): domain Bacteria; kingdom Pseudomonadati; phylum Bacteroidota; class Sphingobacteriia; order Sphingobacteriales; family Sphingobacteriaceae; genus Sphingobacterium; species Sphingobacterium sp. 1.A.4. The sequence goes on along the minus strand of NZ_PEAZ01000050.1, from coordinate 29,377 downwards.
CAGCAGCTTTGTTCATCATCGACGTTAAGAAAGAGCATATTGCTGTTGCTGAAGCGATGAAATTGAACATCCCTACTTTTGCAATGGTTGATACAAACTCTGACCCTACGAACATTGACTTCCCAATTCCTGCGAATGATGATGCGACAAAATCCATCAGCTTAATCGCTAGTGTAATCGGAAAAGCAATCACAGAAGGTTTAGAAGAGCGCAAGCGCGATAAAGAAGAGGACGCGGAAAAAGAAGCTGCAGCATCAAAAGCAGCAGTTGACAATGGTGAAGCTACAGAAGCTACTCCAGGAAAACGCACTCGTAAAGCAAAAGACGTAGAATAATATATTCTATTAGATAAGCCGGATAGACAAGTGTTGGTTTCTGGAAGATGAGCTTCCTTTTACCTCCCCTGTCTGTCCGGTTTTTTTTAAATTAACATACTGTTATTCTTTCAAGAACGGAATGTTAACACTTCAATCGTAATTTTAAAAAAAAATATACTATGTCAGTACAAATTTCTGCATCAGATGTAAACAAATTGCGTCAACAAACTGGCGCTGGTATGATGGATTGTAAAAAAGCTTTGATCGAAGCGAATGGAGACTTCGAAGCAGCAGTAGATTACCTTCGTAAAAAAGGTGCTAAAGTTGCAGCTAGCCGTCAAGACCGTGACTCTAACGAAGGAGTAATCATTGCTAAAGCAGCAGCTGATGGTAAATCAGGTATCGTTGTTGAAGTAAACTGTGAGACTGACTTCGTAGCTAAAAATGCTGACTTCATCGCTTTCGCTGAATCAATTGCTGATGTTGCATTAAACAACGCACCTGCTTCATTGGAAGACCTAAAAGCATTAGAAATCGGTGGAACTAAAATCGCTGATTTATTGATCGACCAAACTGGTAAAATCGGAGAGAAAATCGAAGTATCTAAATACGAAGCTGTAAATGCTGAGAAAGTTGTTGCTTACATCCACGGTAACTACCGTTTAGGTGTATTGGTAGGACTTTCTGCTGATGCTGATGGTGTTGAAGAAGCTGGAAAAGACGTAGCTATGCAAATCGCTGCTATGAACCCAGTTGCTATCGATAAAGATGGTGTAGATTCAAAAACTATCGAGCGTGAATTAGAGATCGCTAAAGACCAAATCCGTGCGGAAGGTAAACCAGAAGAAATGGTTGAGAAAATCGCTGCAGGTAAATTGAACAAATTCTACAAGGATTCTACTTTATTGAACCAAGAGTTCGTAAAAGATTCTTCTAAAAATATTGCTCAATTCTTAGATACCGTAGCTAAAGGATTAACAGTTACAGCTTTCAAACGCGTTCAATTAGGCGCATAAGCTTTATCTTATACAGAAGAGCTCCATCTTTTAGAGATGGAGCTCTTTTTTTATACAAAAGATTCTTCTTGGCAAGAATTCCTTAAGATTTGCTTAAATTGCTTAGGAAATCGCGCAATATGAGAATCAAGCAAATCAACAACAATTCCATCAACCAGATCATGTTAATATTGATTATTATCCTGATCGGTATCATTATTTTCAAGAACCTTTTTTACTACTTGCCAGGATTTCTTGGTGCCATCACCTTATATATTTTATTTAGAAAGAACTTTTTTTACCTAACGGAAGTTCGGAGGGGCAACAAAACGCTGACCAGCATTATGTTCATTCTCTTATCCATTGTTTTTATTGTTTTGCCGATATGGGCGATCGTAGATTACCTGATTCCGCAGATCACTTCTTTTTTAGGGAATACGGACCAGATCGTTTCTCAGTTCAACCTGTTGAAAGAATACATGGCAGACAAGCCTTTTCTAAAGGATATAGACATGTCTGATGAGGCTTTATTGGCGATGTTGCAACGGTTCACGAAATATGTGCCCAGCATATTGAATTCCGTGGCTGAGGTTGGTGTTAATATATTGGTGACCTTCTTTGTACTGTATTTCATGCAGGTTCATGGTCGCAAGATGGAAGAATATATCATTAAAGCTATTCCCTTTTCTCCAAGGAGTAAGGATGAGATCTGGCATGAGGTAGATTCCATGGTGAGATCGAATGCGATCGGTATTCCAATCCTAGGGGCATGTCAAGGGGTAGTTGCTATGCTGGGGTATTGGATCTTTGATGTGGATAATTTCATTTTGATGGGCATCTTAACAGGAGTAGCATCCATTGTACCGGTATTAGGTACCATGACCATCTATATTCCTTTAGGCATCATTACTCTGGCTTCTGGACAGACTGGAAATGGCATTGGTATATTACTTTATGGTCTAATCCTAATTGGAAGTATCGATAATATCCTCCGATTTACCATCCTGAAGACTCTAGGCAATGTTCCGCCATTGATAACTGTATTTGGGGTGTTATTGGGATTAAAAATGTTCGGCATGTTGGGTTTGATTTTTGGTCCTTTGATCCTTTCTTCGGTAGGTGTTTTGATCAAGGTGTATAGCAATGAATATGGAAGAGGGTCGGCTATTATTCTGGATGACGGTTCATCAGAGATTACGAATAGGGATTTATCAAAGTAATGTAAGCTTGTTCAGCATTCTTCCTTGAAAAGTCATAATCATCTAACGCAGTGATGAATATCATATATTCCTAAATATTAGTTGCTTAAATTAGGAATATAAAGAAAGCAATACTTATGAAACAACTTGAAAACAAAGTAGCCATCGTAACTGGGGGAGCCTCAGGTATTGGAAAAGCCATTGTAGAATTATTTGTTAAAGAAGGTGCCAAAGTGGTGATATCGGATCTCAATGATAAATTGGGCAATGAACTGATCAACAATTTAGGAGAAGGAAATGTGATCTTCATCAAAGCAGATTCTGCCTCTCCGGAAGACAATAAGAAAATTGTGGAAGCTGCCATCGAAAATTTTGGCGCATTACATATCGCAGTGAACAATGCAGGAATCGGTGGAGATGCCGCAGCAGTGGCTGACCTATCGATTGAAGGCTGGAAGAAAGTAATTGACATCAACCTGAATGGTGTATTCTATGGTATGCATTATCAGATTCCTGAAATTGAGAAAGTAGGTGGTAGCATTATCAATATGGCATCCATTTTAGGATCTGTTGGCTTTGCCAACTCTTCGGCCTATGTAGCTGCAAAGCATGGTGTTGTTGGATTGACTAAGGCCGCAGGTTGGGAATATGCCACCAAAGGCGTTCGTATCAATGCCATTGGGCCTGGATTTATTTCTACCCCATTGGTTGATAATGCGATGGATGAGGCAAGTCTGAAATTTTTGGAGACCCAACATGCCTTCCAACGCTTAGGTAAACCAGAGGAAGTAGCGGAGTTGACTTTATGGTTGGCATCAGAAAAATCATCATTTGTTACAGCATCTTACTATCCAGTGGATGGTGGATACTTGGCTAAATAAGTTTTTAGCTAAACATTTAGCAAGAATCGGATTTTATAATTGTGGGAAAGGTTGGAAATTTGAGTATGGAAAGAACACAACAAGAGATTAATTATAATCGGATTGCAAAAGCTATCCAATATTTACAAGATAATTTCCAACAAAAACCCAGTTTGGAGGATCTGGCCGAACATGTACATTTGAGTCCCTATCATTTTCAGCGGCTGTTTAGTGAATGGGCAGGCACAAGTCCGAAGAAGTTTCTTCAATTTTTGCAATTGGATTATGCGAAGAAATTATTGCGTGGAAAAGAACACAATCTTTTTGACACGCATATCCTAACCGGTGTAAGCAGTACCAGTCGGTTACACGATCTTTTTGTACAGATTGAAGGTATGAGTCCGGCTACTTTCAAGAACGATGGCCAAGGATTGCTGATCAAATACAGCTACCAGTCTAGTCCATTTGGGATGTGCCTGTTGGGTTCAACCGAAAAAGGGCTTTGCTATATGGCCTTTGTATCGGAAGGTGAAGATGGTTTGCTAGACCTTAAATCGAGGTTTAAGCAGGCGGAATTCATGGAAATGGAAACATCCTTCCATAAGGATGCGATGAAGATTTTCAATGGTGAGGAAGCTTCGCTTTCCAACATCAAATTGCATTTGAAAGGCACCCCTTTCCAATTAAAGGTTTGGCAAGCGTTATTGGAGATCCCTTCTGGGGAGTTAAGGACCTATCAGTCAATTGCCGATAAGATCAACCATCCAAAAGCATCGAGAGCAGTAGGAACAGCCATTGGACAAAATCCGATAGCATTTCTGATCCCCTGTCATCGGGTGATCCAAGGTTCTGGTAAGCTGGGCGGATATCGATGGGAACCGATCCGGAAATCTGCCATCATTGGATGGGAACAAGCGCAATTATATCCAGAAAATCAGCCTTCGGTTTAAAATATGATGTTATTCAATTTCGCAGATCCTGAAAAGAATTTGTTGCCCTATGATGGTACGGTTCATTATTACGGTGTTATTACAGATAAACAGCGCTATTTTTATGATGCGTTATGGCATGAAATTGCATGGAAGCCTGATCAGGCAGTGATTTTTGGAAAGCATATCGAAACGAAAAGGAAGGTTGCCTGGTATGGAGATCGGCGTTTTGAATATACCTATTCAGGCATTCAAAAAGTTGCCCTGCCTTGGACTGATGTTTTATTGGAACTTAAGCAGCTGGTTGAAAAAGCATCAGGAGAAACCTTTAATTCTTGCCTATTGAATCTCTATCATGATGGATCGGAAGGTATGGCTTGGCATAGTGATGGCGAAAAAGATCTCAAAAAAAATGGTGCTATTGCTTCCCTTACTTTTGGGGCGGAAAGGAAGTTCAGCTTCAAGCATAAAGAAAGCAAGGAAAAAATTGATATCAACCTTGAAAATGGCAGTTTATTGATCATGAAAGACCAGACGCAGACTCATTGGTTACATCGGCTCCCTCCTACCAAAGTTCCGCATGGTCCTCGGATAAACTTGACTTTCCGAACGATAGAGAACTTATAGACATTCGGGACGATGGAAAACTGATATTCTGAAGGTTACTGATTCCGCTTTTACCAGTCGCTCTTACAGATTCCTTAACATGTATGTAAATAAAAATAGTCCATTAGTTAAAAATATACAATGTCAAAGTGTTTTCTATTAAATATAGGGACTCAACATTTTAAAGAAATTGCCATATAAATAAAATTGTAAATCCTATTTGCACAATTAACAAAACATTATTTATTGGAACCTTACTTCTTGCAAAAACAATTATTGAAAATACAGATAAGGCTATCAAAACCAATTCGAAATAAGAAAAAGGAATAAATTTTTTAAAAAAACTAACTTTATCCTCATATAAATCATATTTATTAAACGCATAAATCCATAAGCCTAAGTAGCATACGTTAAGCAGAATTGCAACATAAGAAACAATAAATGGAGATATTTTTTTCATTATTAATAGATACTTAGTTTTTATTATTTATAGCAAAAATCCTCCTTTTTACAACCCCATAAGCAATACCAATGATCGCAACATACACAAACTATATAATGCACTAAACAAATATTATCACGGTAATAACTACATCCTTCAATATTTTAGACTGCTAATAATGATGGTAGAGTAATTTTATATCTTCTCATAATTTATTGGTTATAAATTTATTAATATTTAAGTATAAAAAACATCCATATATTTTTATATTACATTTTATTAGTTCTCATCCTAATATACTACGACTATTAATTTTGGACTTTCTTCTATAACCTCGTAGCAGTTTCTATTCTTGGTATCGTGCTTTTTCTGTAGTTGGGTTTTCATTTGCCCAGCATGGACCTCGGATAAACTTGACTTTCCGAACGATTGAAAATGCTTAGACAATCAGGACGATGGAGAACGCCTAAATCTGACGGTTTTCAGATTTTAAATTAAATAGCTACCTTTGTAGCACACGAAATAATTCCATATGTAATAAATAAATCTTTCCGCATTTGATTCCGTTAGCTCTTTAGCGAGCTCTCATTTCATTATTTCACCCCTTAGCGAAAAGATTTATGTTTATATTACAACAAGCAACTTATATACATCCAAATAAAGATGTTCTGTTCGAGAACATCAATTTCATTATCAATAAAAATGATAAGATTGCCCTTATCGGGAACAATGGTGCAGGAAAATCCAGTATCCTAAAGATTATTGCTGGTAAACTTCCCTTGTCCTCAGGAATGATAAGCTGTTCTTCAAAACCGTACTACATTCCGCAGACCCATGATGAATACCATGAACTAAGTATTGCTGAGGCATTGGGTATTTCTGGTAAATTGCGCGCTTTACATGCTATCCTGCAGGGAGAGGCGACAGCGGAAAACATGGAACTTCTTCAAGATGATTGGCCTTTGGAAGATCGCTGTGAACAAGCTTTAGAAAAATGGGGCTTATCTGGACTTGATTTAGAGCGAAAATTAGGCAGTCTGAGCGGTGGCCAAAAGACCAAGGTTTTTTTAGCGGGTATAGAAATCCAGGAGCCAGAATTTATTCTGATGGATGAGCCAAGTAATCATTTAGATCAAGATGGCCGCAAATTACTCTATGATTTTGTAGAAAAAACCAACAAAACTCTTTTGATTGTTAGTCATGATAGACAATTATTGGAGTTGATCCCACAAATAGCAGAGCTAAGCCGTGATGGGATTCGCTTATACGGTGGCAATTACAGTTTTTATGCCGAGCAAAAAGGAATTGCATTGGATGCGCTGAACCATCAGGTACAATCACAACAAAAGGAACTCCGCAAGGCCAAGGAAAAAGAAAAAGAGGCGATAGAAAGGCAAAATAAATTGAATGCACGGGGCAAAAAGAAACAGGAAGGTGCTGGAATGCCAAAGATCATGATGAATTCCCTTCGAAATAAAGCTGAGGGCAGTTCCTCGAAACTGAAATCGGTACATAAAGAAAAAATATCGGGTATCCAAAGCCAATTAACCAGTTTAAGGAGTATACTCCCCGAAATAGATCAAATGCAATTCGGGTTTGAAAACTCTGATAGTTACCGTGGTAAATTACTTTTAGAAGCGCAGGAAATTAATTATAAGATTCCTTCGAATGATGGAATAAATGTTATAAATGATTCTGAAGGCAGTAATAACGGAAGATTTCTTTGGAATGAAGAACTTTCCTTTCAGATACGGCATAGGGAAAGAATTGCTATTAAAGGATTAAATGGCTCCGGTAAAACTACCTTGATCAAGATTTTGTTAGGTATTTTGGAACCATCCAAGGGAAAGCTCCTTTCCAATAGCAAAAGATACGTCTATGTTGATCAGGAATATTCTCTTATCAGGGCCAATCAATCCATCTATGAAATGGCACAACAATTTAATCATGCTGGCCTTCAGGAACATGAGGTGAAAATTCGGTTGAATCGTTTTCTTTTTGATAAGCAAACTTGGGATAAATCCTGTCTGTCCTTAAGTGGAGGCGAAAGAATGCGATTGTTATTGTGCTGTCTGAATATTTCCAATCAAGCACCAGATATCATGGTCTTGGATGAACCAACCAATAACATTGATCTTCAGAATATCCTTATTCTTACGCAAGCCATCAAGCAATTTCAAGGAACTTTACTGCTGGTTTCGCATGATGAGGTCTTTTTGAAAGAGATAGGGATTGAAAGGGAATTGAGCTTATAAGTTCACCTTATAAAATGAGCTAATAGATTGACCTTATAGATTCGGATGGTAATCTCTATCAATTTGATTTTTTAGTTCTGGATGCTTTTGGACATACTTCGCAACAAAGGGACAATACACCATGACTTTTTTATTCTTCGCCTTGGCAAATGCAAATGCTTGCTCTGCCAAGGCAGAAGCAACTCCCTTTCCCATCATGCTATCCGGAACTACCGTATGCATCAAAGCAATATCTTTTTTATAAAAGCGATATTCCAATCGTGCGATCTCACCACCTTCCCTATATTCGAATTGTAGGTTAGTTTCATTGTTTATTATTTCCATAGCATTTGGTTTTTAATAATATTACCAAAAATTTAACAACTCAACAGTAAATTGGTTGTTAAATTTTAACATGCCTAAGAATATTAAATTTTTATATGCTTGAGAATATAGGCTGTGGGTGAGATTCCCTGTATTTGTCTAAAATTATTACGAAATGAGGATTTTGATCTAAATCCAGATTCGTAAGCTAAAGCCATAATATTTAATTCACCTGCATTTATCCGGTCAATTTGAGATATAAAGTATTCTATCCGAAGCTGGTTAATATATTCATAAATCGAACCTTCAAAATGTAGTTTCAAGGCCTTTTCTAAATGATAAAGGGAGGTATCCAGGCTATCTGCTAATTTTGTCAATGTAAAATCCATATCTAAGTATGGTTTCTCTTGTATCAAGTGGGCTATAATCTGCTCGTTTAATTCTAGATATTTCACAATTCAAATATTAAGTCCGTATTTAATTACCCAATATTACTTATTTTGAATTAATTTATCTTTAAAGGAATTATAATATATTTTTTATTAATTTATTGAATGATTATATCGATATGCTGTAAAAAATTCAGCCGCCTTAGTTCTGAACACGAAATCCTTAATAATTAACTAATGTCAGGTTTATGAGGAGTTCGATTCAAGAGAAATGAATTTTATCTATTATTTCCGAAAGGAAAAAACTCCTTTCTAGCTTGATTTTTTTTATATTTAGTTGACTAACTAAATAACCTTATGCCACATCGAGAGGAAAATGCCGTATGCCTAAATTGCCAATTTAATTTCAAAGGAAATTATTGTCCCCAATGTGGACAATCCGCCCATGAACACCGAATCGATGCGCATTATTTCCTACATGATATCCCGCATTCCGTTTTCCATGTGGATAAAGGCTTTTTCTATACTTTAAAGTGCCTTTTCACAAAGCCGGGCGTAATGATTAAGGATTACCTTGATGGAAAACGTGTACCCTATTTTCGGCCATTCGCATTTGTCTTGATCATGACGACCATTTGTTCCTTGATCATTAAAGGCATACACTTATGGATCGATAAAATTCAACCTGCTGCACATGCTGATCAACTCATCGGACACGGATTCCTTGGAAAATATTTTAGTGTTTTCATTTTTCTAATGATTCCCATTACCAGTCTGATAACCTGGATTACTTTTTATAAACATAAATACAATTATTGGGAACATTTCCTTGCCAACACCTATATCGCTGCGCAACTCAATATTATCCTCTTGTTGATAAATGTATTGAACCTATTCATGGTGGTTTTCCAAATTAACTTTTCTAAGGATGGGGTCAATCTGTTTCTTACATTTTTTATGATCCCCTTTTTATTTTTATTTGGCAGCATCTTCGGTTTTCTAATGATGCATGAGAAACGGTCCAGATTGTGGATTGTAATCGCCAAGATTATTGGGATGAATTTTGTGCTGGCATCCCTGTATATCTCCCTCATGAATTATTTTGATATCATCAATCTATAAGTCAACTACTTTTGCTAATAGCTGACGATGTTTTACAATCATCCAAATGAACACTTAATTAAAATGCGTCCATTTTTTTATTAAAAATGGACATATCATAATAATATGTCCATTTTATTTCTTTATTTTGTACATGTGTCCAGTATCAGTCTAAAATTGAACATATATGGCATACGATAGAACAAAACCTTTCAATGATCTTCCGCTCCTGCCTCCGCAGAACATTGCTGATGACGTAGATATTCTGAAAAAACTGGTCACGGCATCTCGAGCATTGGCAAGCGTAAATAGTAATGTACAACGGCTGCCCAATCCCTATATGCTGGTCAATACGATTGCCCTCCAAGAGGCCAAAGCATCATCTGCTATAGAAAATATCTTTACAACAGAAGACGAACTTTATAAAGCAGTATCGGATACCGTCCAGGAAAAAAATGCGAACCCTGCTACAAAAGAAGTTTTGAGGTATAGGGAAGCGCTTTGGGAGGGATATCAACGTGTAAAGAAAAAAAACAATATCGATCTTGAAAGTATAATTGCTATTTTCCAACAAATCAAAAATACATCTGGCAGCATACGCCCAGCACATTCCCTAACGGTCATTCAACGTGGACAAAGCGAATTTAGATCAGGAGAGATTATATACACTCCTCCAAGAGGTGTCGGCCTTGTAGAACAACTAATGGGAAATCTATTGGACTACCTGAATGATGAAAAGCTGTCCGACACGGATCCATTACTTAAAATGTGTATTGCACACTATCAATTTGAAGCCATACACCCATTTCCAGACGGAAACGGTCGTACTGGCCGGATTTTAAATTTACTTTACTTGGTCAATAAAGGTTTATTGGAGCAACCTGTACTGTATCTTTCTAAGTACATTATTGTCCATAAAGATGATTATTATTATAATTTAGGTGCCGTAACTCAGCGTGGGAGCTGGAAACCATGGGTACTCTTTATGCTGGAAGCTGTAGAAAAAACTGCACTTTTAACCAATCAACTCATCAACGGTATACTGGATCAGATGGAAACTACATTGGAATACGGCAAATCGAATATCAAATGGTATAATAAAGAAGTAAATGAACTGCTGTTTAGTCAACCATATATCAAACCAAAGTTGATCGGCGACATACTCCAGGTATCCTCCAGAACAACTTTGACAAAATATGTCAATGAACTTGTTGGAGCGAGAATACTCACTCCGTCAAAAGAAGGACGAGAAGTTTTTTATATCAATAATGATTTGATACATATTTTAGAAGGTCAATAATGACCTGCCGAAAAGCACCCCAACAAAAAAAGGAAAGCCTTTTGGACTTTCCTTTATCTAGTAGCGGGGAGCAGGATCGAACTGCCGACCTCAGGGTTATGAATCCTGCGCTCTAACCATCTGAGCTACCCCGCCGTTTTTCGGTATGCAAAGATAGTAATAAGCAACAACTTTCAAAGAAAATTTCAATAAAATTATCCCTAAAAATAAACTTTCAACCCCCTAAAACCCTAAACCTCTTTATAATCAAAAAGATAGCAAAAATCCACCTCCCCAACCATTAAACCCACATTACCCCCTTATTACTTTAGGCATAATTGTTGAAAAGCCACTTACTGTTAAAAAAAAGATGTGCACTATTTTTTTAATAAGCGATTAATTGATTATACTTACAAAAAGTAGGATAGCATTGGGGGCCTACTTTTTTTACTAACAACATTTATAAAACGAACTACTGAGAACAAATTATGTCAGAAAAAACTAAACTACACCTTGAATATGTGTTGAATTCATCACCTAGAATTCTTTTCCCATATCTACAGGAGCCGAATGAACTGGCACAATGGTTTGCTGATGATGTAAACTACCACGATGGAATTTACGAGTTCGTTTGGGACAATGAATCCCACCGTGCGAAACTGGTGTCTGTCAAAGAAAACAAAAGCGTGAAATTTAAATGGTTGGATGACGAACCTTATTTCTTCGAAATCGAAATCATACAGGACGAATTGACCAATGATGTAGCTATCGCAGTTACGGACTACGTAAAAGAAGACAATATGGAAGACAGAAAACAAATCTGGAACAATTCCATTGGCTATCTACAGAGCGTCATCGGCGCATAACTATATCCAAACAAAGCCTGAAATGAAAACCTATTCCTTTCAGGCTTTTTCATATCTTATCCCTATTAACTTTTTCCTAACAAAAATACGTTCATAAAAAATGTATCTTTGCAGAAATCCATGGATCAGACTTAGCAAAGATGTCCCATATCAAGGATTATTAGCAACATGAAGAAGATTCACTCCCTCATATTACAAGCATTCATCAAACCATTTATGGTTACTTTCTTCATTGTGATGTTTGTACTATTGATGTTGTTTCTTTTTAAGTACATCGATGACCTGATCGGAAAAGGTTTCCAGTGGTATGTAATCCTCGAACTATTAAGTTATCAGGCGGCCGTGCAGTTAACCATGGCACTCCCACTTTCCATGTTGTTATCCTCGATCATGACCTTTGGAAATCTGGGCGAAAGCTACGAATTGGTGGCTATCAAAGCTGCTGGGGTTTCTCTCCGGAAAGCCATGACTCCACTATTCATTGTGGTAGGACTTTTCAGTGCCGGCTCTTTTATCTTTTCCGATTACATCCTTCCCGTGGTCAACCTAAAAATGGGTTCCCTACTGTACGATGTCCGTAAGAAAAAAGCCGATTTCCTGATCAAACCGGGCGTATTCAACAATACGATCCCTGGTTATTCCATTCGCGCAAAAAGTAAAAATGAGGAAGGTACCGTCCTTTACGACCTCATGATCTATGAACACGCCACAGGTGGTTCGGCCAATAATGTGATCTTCGCGAAAGAAGGCTATATCCAGAACTCTGCCGACAATAAATACATGTTATTGGAATTGAAAGATGGTGTTCGTTATGAAGACAGCAATGTAAAAGACGCGAAACGATACGACCCCCGTCAGCAATTTACCCGTTTCAGATTCAAGGAAACGACCCAAAAATTCGATATGGAAAGTTTCCAGATGGGGAATACGGATAAAGAACTCTTCAAGGATCATCATCAGATGCTTAACCTCAGACAATTGAGGCATTATTCAGATTCCAATAGGGTATCCTTGGATAGTGTGGCGAAGATTAACTCCGTGGAAAGCAAACGGTACATTAACTTCTTTGCCAATTACTATCAGGAAAACAAACCGAAAACGATCAATACCAAAATAAAATTAGCGGATATTGAACAGGAGTACATGCGCCGTTCGGCCATCAGCAATGCTCTGTCGCAAGCGAGGCAGATCAAGGAGAATGCTGATCTAAGGATGAATGACTACCAGTTCTTTGCCGAGAAGGATATCCGATACGATATCGAATGGCACCGAAAATTCACTTTGGCGGTGTCCTGTTTACTGTTATTTGGTATTGGAGCCCCATTGGGTGCCATCATCCGAAAAGGTGGTCTTGGATTGCCTGTTGTCATGGCGATTATTTTCTTCCTAATCTACCACGTTATTGCAACCATCTCGGAGAAAGCAGCGAAAGATGCCAGCTTGACCCCAATGTGGGGCATGTGGATGGCCATCATCGTCCTTACGCCATTGGCTATATTCCTAACGTATAAATCCACCTCCGATTCGGCCTTGTTCGATGCGGAACAATATAAGAACAAAGCGGAGGCCATCTGGAAAAAAGTCGTAGGCCTCTTTAATAAAAAGAAAGACAAAGCGACCCTTTCCTCTTAGGAAGGTCGCTTTTGCAACATAAAAACACGTTAACTACCCCCTCTAACCCTTTTCATCTCATCGGTTTCCGACCCTGATCTCCGTTCCTTTGTAAAATCTTTTCCGACCTTAAAAGTAGCGGAAAAAATAAAAGTCCTGGAATCCAGGTTAAAGTGCTGATTCATGCGAACTGCCCCCACTTCCGAAGCCGTCCTGTACCGCATCGTTTTGAAAACGTCATTTCCGCTCAATTTTAAGGTCAGATTTTCGCGCAACAACTTCTTCTGAACGCCTATGGATACGGATCCCATCGACTTTCTTCTATAAACTCCGTCCGATTCGGGCGATAAATATTGCCCATTGATCTCTAATTGCCAAGCTTTCGGCAATTTAAAGGAATTGTTGGATTGATAATTTAAAGACCAGCCTTTATTATCGATAACTTCCTTATTGAACGCTCCAAAATAATGGTTTTGATAGATCAGCACATTATTGATGCTGGTCCAGAAGTTCAATGGTTGATAACTATGATTGATATTCGTGCCTATATTACGGAAGCCTTCAATATTAGCAACCGAACGGATGGTCATATTCTTTTCAGGGATTTGTGTCAGCACCGAAGTCATCACCTCTGCTACTTCGGTATAAAAAAAGGAAATATTTAGATGACGTCCATAGCCATAATTCAGTTCAAAAGCATGGGCTTTTTCGGGTTGTAACAGTGGATTTCCTTCATAAAAAACAAAAGCATCTACATAATATCGAAATGGATTGAGGTCATCGTAATCGGGCCTATTGATCCTTCTGCTATATGATAGTTGGGTTTGATGTTGAGCACTCCATTGCCTTGCCAATGTCGCGCTTGGAAACCAGTTCAGGTAAGACCGCTTATGTTGTATCGAAGTGGTTAATAACAAGCCATCAGCCAAGGTTTTTTCCGCTCGAATACCGGCCTGCAAACTCCATCCCTCCTTTTTCCATTGGTAGTTCAGATATCCAGCATGGATTTGCTCTTTGTACAGGAAATGATTACTGGTGCCCAGATCTCTAATCCATGACGAACCTTCTAATGTATCATTGATCGCATTATTGTCTGCTTCCATCACGCTACTCTTCCATCCTATCTCTACCTTCTGGTTTACGGTTAATTGGTGAAGATAATCGACCTTGGCTACAGCAAGCTTGGTAACAGAAGGCGTTTGGTTTTTCCGTTTGGAGATAAAGGGTTGTTGAAATGTGGTCCGTTGAAAATCAGAAATCAATAATTGATCGGCATCATAGGCTGCATGGAGAAAATCAAGATCAGCCGTTATTTCATGTCCCTTTTCTCCTATTCGATTTACATAGCCCAAACTCACATTATGGTTATTCCAGGTACTGATGTTTGAATTATCCGTCAACGAATTAGAAATCAATTCCCCCTTTTCAAATAAAATATTGTTATAGCCCTGGTTCAGGTTCTTATTAGTTCCAAAATTTCCAGTCCAGTTCAAGCTGATGAGTTGGCTAGATGAAGGAATATAATCCAGCCCAAACTTAGCGTTGTGGGTATTCAGCGGTTCTTCCGTCACGGAATATTGCTTGGATACCCTTGCTTGTAACTCCGCAGGAAGCTTTTCAAAGAACCGGTCAAATTGCCTATACTCTTCCTCCCCACGAAAGGCATAATCATAGGCCGAATACAGGTTCCATTTATCCCGTTGAACATTCAGGTTAATCCCACTGCCATTCCTTAATTTTCTTCCAGCACCAGCAAAGGCATTGATCGTAGCATTGAACCCTTTTTTACGTTGATTTTTCATAACGATATTGATCAATCCGCCCATTCCTTGCGCATCAAATTTTGCCGAAGGATTTTTGATCAACTCTATGCTTTTAACCGAAGACGAGGAAGTTCCTCTCAATAGGCTTGTCAATTCCTTTTGGGATAAATAGGATAACTTCCCATTGATCATCACCGCGACATCTTTCTTACCCCGCATCTGGATCTCCCCATCATCACTCACTTTTACTCCAGGAGCTCTTTCCAATATTTCCAAGGCCGTCATTCCATCAGATAGTACAGAGTTCTCGATGTTCATTACCATCCGGTCAGCACGTTGTTCTATTAATCTGGGGCTAGCCTTTAAGGTGATGGCTTCTATTTTCTGGGATGCGGAAAAAAGATATAGGGTATCAAGGTCTACAAAGCCTTTCTCAACTAGCACATGGTCAATATATAAAGTTTCATACCCCTGATGACTTATCTGTAAATGGTATTTTCCAGGACCTATGGTTTGTGAAAAACTTCCGTTTTCTGTACTGTAACATTCCTTTTCTAGCTGTTGCAAAGCATTTAGGAACAAGATGCTCACTTGGCTTAAGGGTTGTCCTTCCTTATCAGAAATTACACCTTTGATACCAGTCTGTGCATTCGAGAACAGCGTGAAGAAAATCAGAAAGCTTGTTAATTTTAAATTTAATTGCATATTGACACGTATTAGCATAATAAAATTTCTATTCCCCAAGGTGATGTAATTTTCAGTAAATTATTTAGAATAATTATAAATAACACCACAAAAGTATTAGATTTGTTTACCCATCAATAACAAAAAAGGGATAATAATACGGATGGAGGCAAGTAAGGATACCAGGAATTTGAAATGTTCAAACATCGATTTGAAAATAATCAAAGAAATAAAAACATACTTAGAGGAAAATAGCCATGAAGATATACATATCGTTACTCTTGTTCGTCAATTTGGGATCAATGAATTCAAACTTAAAACGATTTTCAAACAGGTTTATGGCATAACCGTGATGCGCTATTTACGCAAATGCCGGATGGATCGTGCGCAGGATATGTTGGTGAATACGGATTTGGAGATCAAGGAAATCGCTTTCCTCATAGGTTTCAAATATGCCCATCATTTCAGTAAGGTTTATCAGGCCCATTTCCATGTACTCCCGAAAGACGCCCGAGGGCATATTTATGACAACTTACTTATAAATAAGTCCTAATTAACCGTTACCTTTGTACACTTATTTAAAACTAATGGATATTAAATTAAACACGATTGAAGAAGCAATCGAGGATATCAGAGCCGGAAAAGTCATTATCGTAGTAGACGATGAAGACCGTGAGAATGAAGGCGATTTTGTTACTGCTGCACGCAATGCCACACCTGAAGTGATCAATTTTATGGCTACCCATGGTAGAGGATTGGTTTGTGCACCTTTAACCGAAGAACGTTGTCGTGAGCTTAATCTGGGTTTAATGGTTAACCAAAATACTGCCGTTTATGAAACCAACTTTACGGTTTCTGTGGATCTTCAAGGATACGGCTGTACCACAGGTATCTCTGCATCCGACCGTTCGAAAACCATCAAAGCATTGATCGATCCCAATATTCGTCCAGAAGAATTAGGTCGTCCAGGCCATATCTTCCCGTTGATCGCGAAGGATGGCGGTGTATTGCGTAGAACCGGTCATACCGAAGCTTCCGTGGATTTAGCGCGTTTAGCTGGTTTTGAACCTGCAGGGGTATTGGTTGAAATCCTAAAGGATGATGGCGAAATGGCAAGGCTACCTGATTTGATCAAAGTAGCAGAGCGTTTTGACCTGAAGATCATCTCGATTGAGGATCTGATCGAATACCGTTTGAAACATGATACATTAATCCAAGAAGAGGTTTCTGTTGAGATGCCAACCGAATGGGGAGATTTCAAAATGAAGGCCTTTACTCAGAAGAATACTGGTGAGCAGCACTTAGCTCTTTATAAAGGCGAATGGGCAGAAGATGAGCCGATCTTGGTTCGTGTCCATAGCTCTTGTGTTACTGGGGATATCTTCGGCTCTTGCCGTTGCGATTGTGGACCACAACTTCACAAATCCATGGAGATGATCCAAAAAGAAGGTAAGGGAATTATTGTTTATATGAACCAGGAAGGCAGAGGAATCGGCCTGATCAATAAACTGCACGCCTATAAGCTTCAAGAAGAAGGCGTGGATACGGTGGATGCCAATCTGCAGTTAGGTTTTAAAGCTGATCTTAGGGATTATGGAGTTGGTGCACAGATATTGCGTTATATGGGAGTAACCAAAATGCGTTTGATGTCAAATAATCCTACCAAACGTGCCGGATTGATTGGCTATGGTTTGGAGATTGTGGATAATGTTCCGATCGAAATCGAACCGAATCCTTATAATACGGAATACCTGAAAACAAAAAGAGACCGTATGGGTCATACGTTGAGTAATCTTTAATTTTAGATGATAGATGATAGATGTTAGATTATAGACCTTAGGCGACTTATATTTGTCTATAATCTATAATCTAATGTCTATTTTCCGAAAATTTTAAGTAAAAAAGGAGGCTTTTAAAAAGCCTCCTTTTTTACTTAAAATTTTCGGATATAATACGCTAATCCTAAGGTGAAAGTACGTTCAAGGTTATTGGTGGTTATGTTGCGGATATAATTATCTGTTAAAAAGGTTTTGATATTACTTCGCTGCTTGAGTAAATCATACACACTTGCCTTTATCTCGAGCTGTTCTTTCTTTAAAAAACGGTAACTAAGAGCAGAATTGATGATTACTTGGTTGTTCATAGGAAAGCGAGTAGCTTTTTGAGAAATCAAATAGACATTATTTACCCAAGTAAATCCTTTCGGATAAGTAAGAATAATATCTCCTTTCAATTGATTACTTAAATAACCATTGTTTCTTTCGTTGATCTTATATTTACTGATCAGCAAACCATTAGTTAAATTTAATTTTAACGCCTCATTCAGGGTAATCAGCGCAAGGAGGAAATTAGATATGGTATGGGAATGAATGAAATTCTTCACACCATTCTGATAGCCATATTCCTGGTTATTCAGGTAATCAAGCCTCCATATGGCATTGGTAGTTTTTCCAAAAAGAAACCCATTCCATGTCGAATTGTATTTAACAGTAAAATACGGCAATCCTTCACCATTGATTTTTGTGCTCAATACACGACCATTCTGACCATAAATTACGCTATCTAGAAGTTGATTTTTACGGAGCATAAAGTCTACAGTAAAATCATGCTTAAACTTTGATTTTGACCCGCTAAGATTGACTTGTAAGGTGAATTTATGATTGGTTTGTGGAACTAGATTTCGATTTCCTAAGGTATTGAAATTAAAATTTGCTGAATCTATCAAGTCGACATAATTATTCAAAGAAGGAATTTCATAATCCATAAGGTATTTCAGATCGACTCTATATTGTTTAAGGAGGATATTTTTGGAATAGGAATAAAACAGCTCCGGTACGGGTTTTAGAAATCGCTTTGATAAATCCCGAAAGGAATTGGTTGAATTATTATTCCGCCAGAAATTCATCATACCCACATTCACACCAAAATTATGATATTGATCCCATCTCGCAGTAGCTTTATGGATAGATCGTTTATACTTTAATTTTGAATCCCATTTAATTTCCTGTTGATTTTCATCATAACTCATCCAACTATTTCTCTCCAAAAAAAACTGATCTTCAGGTGATAGATTATCCTCAATCTGATCAGCTTTAGAAAATTTGAATGCGACATTATTATCCCAATTAAACCTCGAAAGGATTGGGATCCTTAAAATACTCAGGGAATTTGAACTGGAAATATTGTTTCTAAACACTTTACTATTTATGAATCTTGAACGTAATAATTCCGTGGTTGTATTTACATGTATATCATCAAACCTGTTCCATTTCAATTGTTCTGTATGATCATCGAAATAATTAAATTGGTATTTGACCGATTGATCGCTGAATTTTTTTAAGTTCCAATCTACGTTAATATTTAAGTTATTCCCTTCACTTTCCTGATTTACCCTATTTCTTAATTTTGACAATGGTCCAGTAATAGGATTTACAATTTCACGGTCTATATTATTTTCAAAACTATTACGATGATGGGCAGCATCCATATTAAATGTTAACATATGATTGATGAACTCATATTTTGTATTTCCCTTTAAAAATACCCGCTCCTGTAAACCATTTTGTGTACTTTTCTCAAATGTTTGTTGCGTCAATTCACCATTTAAATACCTATCTTCTAGAATATCTTGGTTAATAAAAGCTTCTTTGCTTCGGAAATATCCTTCCATATCGGTAGAGAAATCCGGTTTCCAATAGCTTTGCACTTTTAATCCAATCATTTTAAACTCATTGTCACCTACTTGGGATACGGCATTCATAAAGGAGGTTTGATCATTGCCTCCGGCCATATAGATATTTGCCTTCAAAAATTCTGCAACAGTGTTGGCTTCTTTATTTAAATTATTCAACCCTGCAACCAAGCTAAATTGTTGTTTTCTATTAAAGTAATTTAACGTCAAATTTCCTTCCCTCCTATCATTATACCCATAACTAAATCCGATATTACCAAATATTCCTGTTCCCTTTTTTAGCAAGATATCCATTTCGAGTGGGCCCTCTTCGTCCGAATTCAAACTTCTTTTTTCATAAACTTTCACATTTTTAACAGCAGAATTTGGCAAATTTCTAGTAGCTACAATGGTTTCCCCTCCTAAAAAGGGCTTTCCATCAACGAGCACATTTTTAATTGATTTTCCATTAACAGTCACTTCCCCATCTGCCCAGACCACAATGCCAGGAACCTTTTTCAACAGGTCTTCAACCACTGAATTTTCTTTTAATTTGAAGCCAGCAGGATTAATGATCAAGGTATCATTCTTCATAAAAACAGGGGGAAGGTTTATGGCAATCTCCTCAATCTCTCTAATCCGCTCTTTCATTTTAATATTTCCTAAGTCCAATACATTCGGAACATCTGGACTCTGGAATTTTATTTCAATTGGTTCATAACTTCCATGGGTGATTTTTAAAAGTGTCGCCTCTTTGATTTTAGGTAGATTTTCAAATATAATTAAGCCTTTGCCATTGGTTAGTCCATATTTTAACAACTCTTCTCCTGATGCATCGTATAATACAACGGAAGCGGAAAGTATCCCTTCGTTTGTATTTTTATCAATTACCAAAGCCTGTAATTTGTAATTAATTGATCTTGGTTCTTGCCCGAAGCTAAACTTGCTTAAACAGCATAGGAAACAAATCAGAAGAAAGCTATTTCTCATAGGACAATATCCTTTTGGAACGACTAATTCATTTTTAAATAAGAGAGCCTTAAAATGGGATTATGAAATTTCATTTCGCTAATTTTCTTCAAATCATCTGTCATTTCCTTCACTACTACTTTCTCATAAAATTGTCTTTGTTTTTGGTATAACATATTTTTAGGTTCTTTCTGAGATAATTCAGTATATTTTTCCAAATCTTTCCTTTGTTGTTTCAACATCGATAAATAATCAAAGTTAATTGATGTATAAACAATGTTTTTATCCATTCCTAAAATTTGGTTATAAGCTCCAGACTTTTGTATATCTTTTGCTTCAATTGAATTTAAATCGGTTAAAACCTTACTATTGGAATTATATAAAATAGCCTGTTTTGAACTGAATCGCATGACCCACAAATTTTGATAGGAATAAACATAATCTAATGCATAGATTAGATTCATGTTTTTAACCATAAAATTAATTCTCTTACCATCATAAATTTTATTGTATAAAAAATCATTTGGTAGGCTAAATTCTAAAGGCAAAATAATTTCAAATCTTTGATGAAAATTTGCATTTGAATCAATTTCATAAATACTAAGATCGAATTCTCTTATAAAAAGACTCCTATCGAGCCTATTATTCAAAAAATGCTTACCCTTCCTTAAGATATCATTGCGCTTTATAAAAACCTTATTCCGGTTAATAAATTTCAATGAATCAATTGAATCTAGATTTTTTCTTACAATAAATAAGTCATAAAATTCTTCTTGAATATTTGACCTATACTTTAAATCTAGAGATATTCTATTAACCATTTTTCTTTGATCAATAAAAACATCTTTTTCTGGTACAACTTTAAGTTGTTCACCTTCTAAATCAAACAAATAAATTAATTCAGTTTCATTATTGAAAAAGTTTATGCTTTTATCATTTTCATTGAAATACCAAGGATAAGATAAATATTTTTTTACTCCGGGAATTTTTAGAAATTCGATTTTAGCTTGATACTTACCATTTTTCTTGAATATAAATATGGTGGAAGACCTTTTTTCAAATATCACATATTCGTCTTCTGTAATAAATAAATTATCCACATCTCTAAATTCAGATTCTGGAATGGTTTCTAAATAAACTAGTTTAGTGGAATCAAATACCTCTGATTCAAAATCTGAAGTTAAATTATTAGGATCGATGCGAAGCTGAATTGAAGAGTCACGATTTATGTGAAAAACTTTATTTTCTTGTGCCGCTGCAATTATCATCAACGAGCACCCAAATAAAACAAACCATAAAATAAAAATTGTTATTTTTTTCATAAAAAGTTAATGGTTTTACCTAGTTAGTCTCCGATTATAAAAACAGATGAGCAGCAATTAACAATTGGATATCTAAACTTAATTTTTTTAATCCATATATCAAAAAAAATTAGATGATAGATGATAGATTTTAGATGATAGACCTTGGGCGCCTTACAGAAGTCTAATATCTAATGTCTAATATCTAATAATCTAAAAACGTTTATTATCCATTTTCTCGAGGTTGTTTCTAACCTATGACTTCAAAATATGTTTGAATTTGGGTTAGAATCGTGGTTTAATTAGGTTTAAAGCAGGGTTAAAGTAGGCGGAAAGTAGGTAAAGCATACATTTTATATACTTTAGGTATACTTTCAGTATGGTTTAACACCGAAGCGAACTATAAAAAAAGTTAGCCTAAATTCTTTTGTACATGATTTATAATATTACTTTTTTGCAACATACTGCTCGAAACAAAACTTTACCTTCACTGTTCCATAAATCATACAATGAATCCAGAAAATATAGGGTAATCCCTAAATTTCAGTAAGTATTCAGAAATCACAGCATCATGAAGAATTCACTTTTTATCGAAAAAGCTTATCATAACGGTTCTTTTATTTCTTCTGAAAAGACATTTGAAGTAATCAATCCAGCCACTTTAAAACCCATCGGCTCTTTGCCGGATCTGACCGTGAAAGACTGTCAGAAATTCATTAAATCTGCTGACAAGGCTTGGAAGAGCTGGAAAACAACTCCTGTAGGCGAAAGGTCGAAGTTGGTTAGAAGGCTTTTCGAATTGATCAATGAACATCGGGATGAGATGGCGGAGATTATGACTTTGGAAAGTGGAAAACCCATCAATGAATCTCAAACAGAAGTGGATTATGCCAATTCTTTTATGGAATGGTTTGCTGAGGAAGGGAAACGTGCGTATGGGGAAACTATTCCTTCCTTGGCAGGTAATGCCAGGCTTCAGACCATTAAGCAAGGTATTGGTGTGGTGGCCGCCATTACGCCTTGGAACTTTCCGCTTGCTATGATTACGAGGAAAGTGGCTCCGGCATTGGTGGCAGGATGTACTGTGGTTCTTAAACCGGCATCTCAAACCCCTTTTTCGGCCATTGCTTTGGCTAAGCTGGCGGATATGGCAGGATTTCCAAAAGGTGTGTTTAATGTGATCACTTCAAAGGATAGTAAAGGGATTGGAAAAGAATTGGCGACAAGTCAATTGGTAAGAAAAATATCTTTTACGGGATCAACGGAAGTTGGTCGGACTTTGATGGAGCAGGCTGCGAGTACCATCAAAAGGATATCTTTGGAATTGGGAGGGAATGCGCCATTCTTGGTATTTAATGATGCGGATATTGATCTGGCGGTTAAGGGAGCTATAGCTGGGAAGTTTCGTAATACGGGGCAGACCTGTGTTTCCATAAATAGGTTTTATGTGCAAGAGGATGTTTATGCAGCGTTTTGTAAGAAGTTGACAGCCGCGGTTAAGAATTTGGTTGTTGGAAATGGAATGAAGAAAACGACCCAGGTTGGTCCTTTGATCAATAAGTCTGGGTTGGAAAAAGTGGAGCATCATGTGGCGGATGCGTTGGCCAAAGGGGCAAAGATTGAAACCGGTGGGAAAGTGATCAAGGATTTGTTTTATGAACCTACCGTGCTTTCTAATGTAAGCCCGGATAGCTTGATTGCAAGTGAGGAAACCTTTGGTCCTGTATGTGCGCTATTTAAATTTAAAACGGAGGATGAGGGAGTAAAAATGGCTAATGATACGCCTTTTGGTTTGGCATCTTATTTCTACAGTGAAAATGTGAAGCAATGTTTTAGAGTTGCGGAGCAATTGGAAGCTGGTATGGTAGGAATTAATGCAGGCTTGATTTCAAATGCTTCGGCTCCTTTTGGCGGGGTGAAACAGAGTGGATTGGGAAGGGAAGGCTCGAAATATGGGTTGGAGGAGTATATGGAAATTAAGTATTTGTGTTTCGGAGAGTAGGAACTTTACCCGTCATTGCGAGGTACGAAGCAATCTTTCGGTTAGTGTAAAGATTGCTTCGTCGTACCTCCTCGCAATGACGTTACCAAATATGATACCTCACCCCTATCATTACATAATTGGGATCTATCGCTTCCGAAGCAAATTGATACTTCAACTTATACCCTGTATAAATCGATAAATCAACTGAGGGAAAATAATAACTCACCCCTACCTGTCCAATCGCATTCGTATAATTCTCTTTTCTTCTAATAGGTCCTTCTACATCCCCATCGATCGTAAAATCATAGGTATAAAAATCCTGACTAATACCCGGACCTAAAAAAATATTGAAATTAGACTTTTCCTTGTTAAATACATTCACCAAATAATCTGCACCTACGGCAATATATCCACCTCTACCATAAACCTGGGCCTGTAAAGCCTGAAAATTGGTCAGATCATACTTTCCTTGCACACCAAAACTCCCATCATAAGTTGGACTTTCCATCTGTACATCGCCATAAAATCCAAAAGCCCATTTATGCTCCTGTGCCTGACTGCTTCCAATAAATAATAATCCACAAAATAAAATGGTCAATAGCTTCTTCATAATTATAATTTTAGTCTCTTTTTTATAATTTTAGTCTTTGGTGCAGAGTTCTAGCCTACGTTTTATAGTCCTAATCTACTTTTTCTCCTTTAGATTTTCGATAGCGCTTGTAAAGCTTTACCAGCACCATCAGCAAAACACCTAATCCGATAATTCCTGTTACTCCAAATACCCAACCTATCGTTGATTTCAATACCACCAAAAATACAATCGCAAATAAGATAATGGTAGAAACTTCATTCCAAAGACGTAACTGGGTGGAGGTCCAGGTAGAATTTCCGTCCCTAAGCTTATACATGATCCTTTGGGAAATAAAATGGTAGATTACTAATCCGAGTACAAAGGCCAGTTTCATATGCATCCATCCCATGGATAATAATCCGGGGTTGACATATAACATGACGAGGGCTGAGGTGATTACTAAATACATGGATGGGGTGGTAATAACCCACCATAACCTGCTTTCCATGATGTTAAACTGCTTATGAAGCACTTGGTATTCGATATCTGACTTTTGTTTTGCTTCGGTGTGGTAAACAAAAAGGCGTGGCATGTAGAACAGGCCCGCCATCCAGCAAACTACAAAAATGATATGAATAGCCTTGGCGTATAGATAAAGCATTTTTAAGTATTTATTACAAAGGTACGAAAAGAAAGTCCGTTATAACGTCATTGCGAGGAACGAAGCAATCTTTAACCATGTCATGGTGAGCGTAGTCGAACCATCTGTTCGTATACAACCGTACAGATCCTTCGACTACGCTCAGGATGACATACATGGCTAAAGATTGCTTCGTCGTACCTCCTCGCAATGACGGAGAAAAACCTCCTCGCAATGACGGTTAATCTCCCGAGGAGAAAGCCTAATACCTAAAATCCTTGATAACCTCTACCGCGTATTTCACATTATCAAAAGGGATATCCGGCATAATACCATGCCCTAGGTTAAAAATAAAACCATCTTCCCCTCTCATCCTTTCAAAAAGATCCAAGATCTTCTTCTTGATCACCGGTTTATCCGCATACAAAACAAAAGGATCTAAGTTTCCTTGTACCGCCATTCCAGCAGGCAAAGATTTCTTGATATTCAACAGATCAGCATTCCAATCCACCGAAACCACATCCGGTTTTGCTTCTGCCATAATAGGCGCAAATACCGAACTTCCTTTACAAAAAGAGATCACTGGAATATCCTTACGATTAATATTATCCAAAATATATTTATTGTATTTATGGCCAAACTCTTGGTAATCGTTCCAAGAAAGCGCCAATGCCCAGCTATCGAACAATTGAAGGGCATTTACACCCGCCTCAACCTGCATGTTCAAATAACCTATCGTTACATCTGCAATTTTTTGAAGAATATAATGCGCCAATTCCGGCTCATTGTTCAGTAAAGTCTTCGTACGTTTAAAATCCTTGGACGAAGCGCCCTCTACCAAATAACTCAAGATCGTAAAAGGTGCACCAGCAAATCCGATCAAAGGCACTTTTCCATCCAAACGTTGTTGGATCACCTTGATCGCATCAGCCACATATTGCAATTTGTCCAAACAATCTACATTCAAGTTCTCTGCATCTTGAAGGTTTCTAACCGGGTTTGCGAAACGCGGTCCTACACCCTGCTCGAAGGAAAGGTCACCTCCCATAGCCTCTGGCGTAACCAAAATATCCGAAAACAAAATGGCAGCATCAACCCCCAATAGATCGATCGGCAACATCGTTACATCCGCCGCAATCTCTGGTGTTTTGCACATCTCCAAGAAAGAATATTTGTTCTTGATTTCCCAATATTCCTTCATGAACCGTCCTGCTTGACGCATCATCCATACAGGAGGTCGTTCCGTAGGCTGCGATAAGGCAGCACGGATCAATAGATCATTCTTTAAATTGTTGTTCACTATATATGTTTATTTACTTCGTTTCTGATTTTTTCTATGATGGAAACCTGACGCGCCGTTAGCTTAAGCTTTTCGGCCAGATCCAAATAGGTAGTTACCCGTTCGTATTCTTTTTTTCTCAGGTTGATGTTTGCCAGATTGATCAATACCATGCCCTTTTCATTATCTTTTCGCCATGGCAAGCGGGATGCCATTTGGAAGTGGTATTCCGCCTCATCTACCCGCTCCTCTTTCAAAGCGATGTTTCCCATCATGAATTCATAGAAATTACGACGTCCCTTGCGCAATTGATCGGGATTCTTGATCTCCGCCAATAGAGCTTTGGTTCGTTCGTAATCCTGCTTATGGAAAGCTTGAGTAGCTAGATAAACCGTACCTTCCTTAAAATAACTCCAGGTCAGGTAGGCGATCCCACCAAATATGTAAACCGCAATATTATAATGCTTGGCATATATGGCATACAATAGAAAAGCAACCGCAATAGCGATTACTATTTTACGTGCATTATTGGTCATCTGCTAATTTAATTCTGGTTGTCCGTGAATTTATAGCCCACACCACGGATGGAATGGAAATAAATAGGATGTTTCTGATCAGGTTCAAAATATTTACGGAAAGTCAGGATGAAATTGTCGATGGTACGTGTAGATGGATAAACATCATAGTTCCAGACAGTTTCGAGG
Source organism: Sphingobacterium sp. 1.A.4 (assembly GCF_002734245.1). NCBI lineage: Bacteria > Pseudomonadati > Bacteroidota > Sphingobacteriia > Sphingobacteriales > Sphingobacteriaceae > Sphingobacterium > Sphingobacterium sp. 1.A.4. The sequence goes on along the minus strand of NZ_PEAZ01000050.1, from coordinate 2,660 downwards.
ATCTGTTCACGTGAAACAGCTTCATTCCTGCGTTCGATCAATAATTTCAACAACATCGTTTCCTTTTTGGTCAAGGATGAAATGCTGCCATCTGCATGGTGCAATTCGAAGGAATTGAAATAGATGGTCTTATCACCAATGGTGTAGGAATTAAGTTCTTTCAGGTCATCCCCTTTCATTCCACGACGGATCAGGTTGGAAACACGTAGAATAAGTTCTTCCAGGTTGAAAGGTTTCACCAAATAATCATCAGCTCCTTTTTTCAAACCGGTGATACGGTCTTCGGAACTGTTCTTGGCGGTCAAGAACATGATAGGAACTTCAGAATTTTGCAGACGAATGGTTTCAGCAACCTGAAATCCATCGATCTCTGGAATCATCACATCCAATATGATCAAATTGAAGCGCTCCTCCTTAAATAGTTTCAAGGCCTTTTTACCGTCCGTAGCTGTAGTCACCCGATAGCCTTCCAGCTCCAGGTTCAATTTGATAGCTTCCAATAAATGTTCTTCGTCTTCAACCAGAAGTATACGTTGTTTAGCTTGCATAGTTTTCAAATGTTACTTCAAAAATACTTCCTGAGGGTTTATTGTCCTTAACCCGAATGGAAGCATTGTGTTTTTGTAATACTGTTTTTACGATATATAACCCCAAACCGGTTCCTTTGGTTTTACGGGTAGCTTCGCTGCCGACGCGATAAAACTTATTAAATATAAGTTTTTTTTCGTCATCGGGAATTCCTTCCCCATGATCGGCAACAGAAAATAACAGGTTTTGTCCTTGTTTATTCAGATTGACGGAGACCGTGGCGCAGGGTGGTGAATATTTCACCGCGTTCTCCACCAAATTGGTGATTACGTTCGTAATCGCAAATTTATCCGCTTTGATTTCAATATCCTCATCCAGATCTGCTTTGATGACCTGGGATTTACAGGCGTTCTTCTGCAAACGATCGATCACCTGCTCGACCAACTCCGTCATGTTGAACACTTCTTTTGGCAATTGGTAAGCCCTATTCTCCAACTTGGTGGTAAGTAACACATTCTCCACTAAGTCGTCCAAACGTTCGATATCCTTAAGGGAATTGGAAAGAAAGACCTTTTGCTGTTCCCTGTCCAGATCGCGTTTTAGAATGGTTTGGATGTAAAGTTTTACAGATGCCAAGGGCGATTTCAGCTCATGGGTAATGGCCAAAAGGAAGTTCTGCTGTTGTTGGTTGTTCTCATGTTCCCTTCTAACATGTTTCTTAAGGCGAAAAGCACCCCAGATAAAGATCAAAAAGAAGATCAAGCCTTCACCAATGATCATACCCTTCCGGTCTGGTTCAAATTTGATCAAGATGAATCCCCACCAAAGCAATTGCGTGATCGCATAAAAAAACAAGAAATAAAAAAGAAATAATGCCTTCCTCATAATGAAATTCCAACCGCAAAGGTACTTAAATACGGATGTAATCGAAAACGCGCAAAAGAATATGACAGTAGGCTTAGAAACAGGTTTGACTGCCCTTTGGAAAGCCTGTATATTTGTACATGTTCAAAGATAAAAAGCATCTGTTTTTCGACCTGGATCATACTATCTGGGATTTTGATAGAAACGCCGAAGAGACCTTACATGATCTCTATTATAAATTTAATTTCCACGATCTTTTTCAGCGACAGAATTCGGATGAATTTATTGAGACCTATACGGTGAATAACCATCGGTTATGGGACCTGTACCATCATGGCAAGATCGATAAGGCAACCTTAAGGAAATTGAGGTTTGCTGATACGTTTAGTCAGTTGGGTGTGGATCCAGGATTGTTTCCTGTGGCTTTTGAGGAGGAGTACTTGGCGATTTGTCCGACCAAGACGAATTTATTTCCCCATGCGCATGAAACTCTTGCTTATTTGCAGGGGAAGTATCGGTTGCATCTGATTTCAAATGGTTTTAAAGAGGCCTGTGAAAAGAAATTGGAGCATAGCAAGTTGTACCCTTATTTTGAGACGATCGTGATTTCGGAGATTGTTGGGATTAATAAGCCGGATCCTAGGATTTTTAAGCATGCTTTGGATAATGGGCAAGCGGAGAAGGAACATGCGGTGATGATAGGGGATAATTTAGATGCGGATGTTCGCGGAGCGAAGAACGCTGGTTTGGAAGCGATATTTTTTAATCCAGGGGATAAGGATAAGCCGGAGGATGTGGAGTATATGATTGTGGATCTGAAGGAATTGCAGGAGATTTTTTAACCGTCATTGCGAGGAACGAAGCAATCTTTCCAAATGTCATGCTGAGCGTAGTCGAAGCATCTGTTCGGATATAAGCGTACAGATCCTTCGACTACGCTCAGGATGACAAGCTAAAGATTGCTTCGTCGTGCCTCCTCGCAATGAACTGTGTATATATCCAAATAATAAATTAAATTTTCTCCAAATAATATTCTGATTAGGCCGCTTTTGCGATGTAGCCCTTTCCAGATTTTGCGATGGCGAATGCCTGTTTGATCAGTTTGTTCACCACTGCTATGATTGCGACCTTGTATGGCTTTCCTTTTTCCATCAACCTCCCATAAAGCTCACTGCAGGCGGTGTTGCTCCTGATGGCGGATATTGCCGCCATGTACAGCACCTTTCTGACGTGGCCCATCCCCATCTTGCAGATATGCCCCTTTCCCT
>NZ_PEAZ01000049.1:0-43896 GCF_002734245.1 Sphingobacterium sp. 1.A.4 | reverse complement strand
CGGCATACTGAAGGCGGAGTTCGACCTCTACGCATCACAGGGTGGCCTGAGGGAGACCACCGGAAAGATACGGGAGAACATCAGGGTATACAACAACCTGAGGCCGCACGCGAGCTGTGACTACCTCACCCCTGAACAGGCACACATGAGATCAGGTGCGCTCAGAAAGAGATGGAGACCAAAAAAATATCCAATAGTGAAGAAAGAGTTTGTATAGTACATATAGTATTACCAAATTTGCCTGTATAATCAATTCAGAATTAAACCAATAATCTGTATAGCTATATAAGGACAAGACAAGGTGTAAGCATAGTAAAAGTGACATGTAAGTGAGGTGTAAGTGCATGAAGGCACTTACACCTCGCTTATATAAAGAAGAAAAATAGGATTAGATACCTAATTCTACTTGGAAAATTCCTCCCCAAGTTCCTTTTTGGTTATTGTTGTTGAAGTAGCCATCTTTAAAGGTATAACTACCGTTCAGTTGGAATTTTAAGCGGTGTGCTTTCATGTATTTGGTCAAGCCTAATTCCACAACTTCTGTTTGACGTTCAAAATCCTGAATGTCCTGGTGTGGTTCGATATACGTATAACGTCCCGCTATTTCATAACCTTTATTCATGAGGTAGGAGATCTGTTGGTTCAATCCCCATCCTTTATAAGCAACGGTTGGTTCTGGTTCATCTTCATCCGTTACATTTAAAGGATTATCCACATCCCTGCGCATGTATTCTGCTTGATAAGCAAAGCCCATGTATTTGAAGATCATATCCGCAAAACTGGTTTTCAAGGTAAATGGGTTTTGTACATAACGGCCGGTTTGACCACCTTCGCGAATGGTGCGGTCATTGTAGGAATAACCTCCACCAAAGGAGATTTTCGGTGTTTCCTCACGGACAAGGTCACCCTCTTGGTAATCATTTTCATTGGTGAATTTACCTAAAGGAAGAAATTCTACCCGTCCGGTATAGGCCAAACCATCATCTGTTGAATTGGCTGGTCTTCCTTCACCAGTAGAAACAGCACCTTTCGCTGAGAACGCAACGGAACCGATCTCTTTACTGTAGTTCAGGGAAACTCCAAAGTCACGGTCAATCGTAAAGTTGCTGTTCACCAAAGAGCGGTCAGCAAATTGTAATTGTCCGGAAGAGTTTACCCTTTGACGGTTACCAGGTAATTTGTTCTGTCCAAATGAAATATAGAAGTCATCGGAGAAATTGTAGAAAACGACCGCATCACGAACGATATTGGCAATTCCTGTATCATCAACATCCTGGTCACTACGGGTAAACGCCAATTGTACCGAATATGAAATCTTGGGGGTATAGATATAACCATCCATACGCATTCTTAACCTTCTGATTCGGGCATCGAATTTTCCATCATCTTCACCATTGATTTCGTTGGAGAAACCTAATCGGTTCTGCATCCGGAATCGGAAGTTGGTATAGAACAAGGAATCCTTTGATTTATACTGGATTCCCTTGAAATTTAAAATAGTAGCCCTGTCATCTCTTTCCTGCGCATTCAACAATCCGATGCAAAGGAAGAAGAACAAGGTAGTTAGTGTAATGTTTGTGCTTTTCATAGTATGGTGCTGGCTTAAATTGCGGGTTCTTGTTGACTTAAACAATGGAAACTTCCCAATCCCCAAATAATATCTACTGAATTGATACCGATAACTTTACGGTCTGGAAAGCAGGATTGAATAATATCCAATGCTCGCTGATCGTTTGGATCGTTGAATACAGGAACAACTACTACCTTATTGGCAATATAAAAATTGGCATAGGAGGCAGGTAACTGTTGGTCTTCATAGATAACTGGTTTCGGCATAGGCAATTCCACGATTTTTAAAGAACGACCATCTTTTAATTTCATATTCTTCAAGTTCTCTAAGTTTTCCTGAAGAATAGGATAATTCTCATCCGATGGATCTTCCTCGATTACTGTCAGAACGGTGTCCTCCGAAACAAAACGGGTAATATCATCTATATGACCATCGGTATCATCTCCAATGATACCATCGCCCAACCATAAAACTTGGTCCTGGCCATAATAATCCATTAAATACTGTTCTATTTGTTCCTTGGTCAAATGAGGATTTCTGTTTTCGTTCAACAGACAGGCCGTTGTAGTTAGCACAGTCCCTTGACCATTGAACTCCACCGATCCTCCTTCCATAACAATAGGAGGGGTGAAAAGTTTTAGATTAAATTCCTTTGCGATTCTTGTTGGAACCACATCATCCAGGTCAAAGGGCGGATATTTACCTCCCCAGGCATTATATCCCCAATCTACAACCGCTTTTTCTCCGGTAGTAGGATTGATTAGGAATGCAGGCCCATGATCACGGCACCAGGCATCATTTGTCGGATTGAAATGGAAACTTACATTTTCCATATTCGTTCCGGCAGCCTCAATATGTTTGGAGGCAAATGCTTTCATGTCTTCATCTGCCACATTGATTCTTACCAACTGATCTTCTGCAACAACTTTAATAAATTCGCTATAGGGTGCATAGATGGTTTCAATTTTACCTGGCCAAGATTCTTCTTTATGCGGCCAAGACAACCAAAGGGCTTCTTGTTTTTCCCATTCTGCAGGAAATCGGAAACCTAATGCTTTGGGAGTTTCTTCGATGGAATAAAGGGAGGAATTTGTGTTCATATGTTTGGATACATAAAAATACCTTCATGAAGGGTATTCCAACCAGGAAATGAACATGAAGGTATATTGTGTAATGGATTTATGCTAATTAATCTTCGTCAATAAAGCGTTTTGTGATCGGACTGTAAGTTTCAATACGTCTATCACGTAAGAATGGCCAATGCTTGCGGAAGTAATCCGATTGTTTAAGATCTAACTCCACCACTTCCACTTCTTCTTGATCATGGGAAGCTAGGTAAAGCAATTTTCCTTGTGGGTTGGTTACAAAACTTCCTCCCCAGAATTTCATCGCACCATCTTGCTCAAATCCCACACGGTTGACAGATACTACAGGAACACCATTGGCAACAGCATGTGAGCGTTGGATGGTTTGCCAAGCATTATATTGGTCTACATTGGTTTCTTCATCCTGATCGGTTGCCCATCCAATAGCAGTTGGGTAGAAAAGGATTTCAGCACCCATTAGGGCGGTGATTCTGGAAGCTTCTGGATACCATTGATCCCAACAGATCAATACCCCAATTTTACCGAATTTGGTTTGGAAAACCTTATAGCCTAGATCGCCTGGAGTGAAATAGAATTTCTCGTAAAAGGCAGGATCATCAGGGATATGCATCTTGCGGTATTTGCCCAAGTATGAACCATCAGCATCTAAAACAGCTGTGGTATTATGGTATAATCCTTCTGTACGTTTTTCAAATAAAGAAGCAATAATAACGACACCTAATTCTTTGGCAACTGAAGAAAGGGCATCTGTAGAAGGACCAGGGATAGATTCCGCTAAATCGAAATTGTCATAGTCTTCTACATCACAGAAATATAGGGAGGTAAAAAGTTCTTGTAAACAAACTATTTGGGCGCCTTTTGCAGCAGCTTCACGAACCTTTACAATCGCTTTATCCAAATTTGCCTGTTTATCTTTTACACAGGACATTTGTACCAATCCAACTTTAACTTTGCTCATTTTCAATTTTAATATTTGATTGCTGCAAAGATACTATATTTATTAGCTAAATTACCTCGAAAAAATACCTGGATGTATTTTTTGACCAAAATATGCGAAAAATCATACATATCGATATGGATGCTTTCTACGCTTCGGTAGAGCAGCGGGACTTTCCCGAATTTCGGGGGAAACCTTTGGCTGTTGGCGGTTCTCCGGATGGCCGAGGGGTGGTAGCAACAGCGAGTTATGAGGCTAGGAAATTTGGTGTTAAATCGGCGATGTCCTCCCGGATGGCACTTCAATTATGCCCGGATTTGCTTTTTACTTACCCACGATTTGATGTATATAAACAGGTCTCTAATCATATCAGGTCGATATTTTTAAGGTATACCGATATTATTGAGCCTTTGTCGTTAGATGAGGCTTTTCTGGATGTTACGGAGGATAAATTAGGTATCGGATCCGCTTTGGATATCGCTAGGGAAATTAAAGAAGCCATTCGTGAGGAATTGCAATTAACAGCCTCAGCGGGGGTATCCGTAAATAAGTTTGTGGCAAAGATCGCTTCGGATCTGCAAAAACCGGATGGATTGACCTTCATTGGGCCTTCCAAAATCGTCAAGTTTCTGGAGCAGTTACCGGTGGATAAATTCTTTGGCGTAGGAAAAGTTACAGCCAAGAAAATGCATCAACTGGGTATTTTTACGGGTAAGGATTTGAAAAGGTTTTCGGAATCGGAAATGATCTTTCATTTTGGGAAGTCGGGGAAATTTTTCTTCCATATTGTTCGAGGAGAAGATAATAGACCTGTAAAACCCAACCGCATTTCGAAATCCATTGGCGCGGAGGATACTTTTGAAAAGGATCTTAGGGAATTGGAAGATCTTAGAACGGAAGTGATCAAATTGTCTGCGAAAGTGTTTAATCGATTGGATAAATCAGGGCGGAAAGCGAAGACGATTACCTTAAAGGTGAAGTTTGCAGATTTTACCCAGATAACCCGTAGTAAAACCATGCTGGATTATTTTGGAAGCCAACAAGAAATAGAGCATTTAGCCTTGGAGTTATTGGAAAATCTTGACCTGCAGGAAATAAAGATCCGCCTATTGGGTGTTACGGTTTCCAATTTCCAAACATCTGAAGGTGATCAACTACCAAACCCTCAATTAAAACTCTTTTAAATACCGCTTGGTGTATTAGATAGTTAAAACCAGGTTGGGATATCTTAAGGCATAACTATCGGCAAGATTATTCATATAATAATTGCTGTGAACCAAGTTTTCTTGAACGATGACATCCTCGATATTGCTTATTTCCAAATCGTTGGCTACAAATCCAACAGCGTGCACCTTGTTATCTTTAAAATACACATAACTTTTTTCTTCCCTGTTCCTGCCTTTATCGACAATTAAGAAGCTTCTTTTAAACTGATCCAGATGGTTCAGCGCATTATTCATACGTTCATTATAGGATTCCACATCAGGAAGATTTTCCTTCAGCACAGGTTCCACCCGTTCCTTCGGTTGTTTTCCATTGTCAAAAAAGGAACATAAACGATAATCCAACTGATAGGTATCAATGAGTTTCATCAAAAATTGGGTAGACTCATGGACGGTATTAAAATAATAGACCGGATAGACCCCTTTACGGATTTGACAGATGGATAAGCGTAGGTATCCATTCTGGTCCTCATAGCTTAAAAGCCCGAATTTAGGTTCATATTTTTTGAGAGCTCGGTTATAGATCGGCCAATGTTTTTTGATCAGGTTACATTCCATCATCAAGGCCATCAATTCCGTGCCTGATTCCTGAAATTCAATGTCAGCAATTTCATTGATGAACTTTTGTCGCCTTTCGCCTTGATTATTGCCACTGAAATGGGAAATAACCCTTTTTTTGATGTTTACGGCCTTGCCTACATAGATAATCTTGGAACTTGAATTTCGAAAAATGTAGATTCCAGTGCTTGATGGAAGGCTTTCGAAAAGTTCTGATGGGATATGTGTTGGCAATCGCTGTTCCTTCGCTTTTGCTGAAACTGCTTTGGCGATGTACTGTTCCTCATCCCTTTCATAAATTTGACGAAAGAGCTCCACGGTAGCTTTTGCATCTCCAAATGCCCGGTGGCGATCGGATAAAGGTATGTTTAAGGATTGGCAGATCTTACCAAGGCTATAGGAAGGGAAGCCTGGAAATATTTTCCGGGCAAGTCTTACGGTGCATAGGCGTTGCGCTTTCCAATCATAGCCTTCATTTTTTAGGCCGGCAAGGATGAAGGAATAGTCAAAATGAACATTATGGGCAACAAAGATTCTTCCTCGAAGCATCTGGTAGATGTTTTCAGCGACATCCTTAAAGGTGGGAGCATCCTGAACCATTTCATCGGTAATGCCCGTGAGGGTCTGGATATGGAATGGGATGGGGGACATGGGGTTGATCAAAGTAACATACTCATCGATGATTTTTTTGCCATCGAAAATGAATATGGCAATTTCCGTAATCTGGTTGGCAGCGGCGTATGATCCCGTTGTCTCAATATCGACTATGGCAAAGTGTGATTCCCTCATAAAACAAAAATACTACTAATATTTTTATTTACTAAAAATGTTAGCAGTATTTTTGCATGTTTTATTGAATAATAGAATATATAATAGTGTGGATGTTTTATAAGAGTTCTACGCCTTGTTCCAATAGGGATTCTTTTCGTTTTGGATCCCAGATACTCACCTGTACCTCGCCGATATGTTTTAGTTTCAGCATGAACATGCAGATTCTTGATTGGCCGATACCACCTCCAATGGATTCAGGTAGGAGGTCGTTCAATAACATCTGATGGAAGGTTAACTGTTGCCTGTCCATACTGTTCCTGATTTCCAACTGGGTGATCAAAGCTTTTTTATCCACCCGAATACCCATTGACGAAAGTTCAAAGGCAGTTCCTAAAACCGGATTCCATACCAGAATATCGCCGTTCAATCCTTTATATCCTCTTTCATTTCCGGTGCTCCAATCGTCGTAATCTGCTGCGCGGCCATCATGCGGATAGCCATTGGACAAGTTGCCCCCGATTCCATATAAAAATACAGCACCGTATTCTTTTGCAATGGCATTTTCCCTTTTCTTCGGTGTAAGATCCGGATAGGTCAATAACAGCTCTTCGGAAGAAATGAAATGTATGTTTTCTGGCAATACGGCTTCTATATGTGGGTATTGTGTTGAAACAGCTTGCTCGGTGGAATAGATGACCGAATAAATATCTTCTACCGTTTTCTTTAAGAAGGGTAGGTTCCGGTGATCTGGCGTAATGCAACATTCCCAATCCCATTGATCTACATAAATAGAATGGATCGGCGAATAATCCTCATCTGGTCTTAACGCCCGCATATCGGTAAGAATTCCTTCACCTGGTTCCATCTCCAATTCCTTTAATCGGATCCTCTTCCATTTGGCTAAGGAATGGACCACAACAGCGCGTTGGTCATCCAACGATTTGATGGGAAAGGATACGGGTCTTTCAATGCCATTCAGGTCATCGTTGATACCAGTTCCATCCAATACCACAATAGGTGAAGAAACTGGCGTAAGGTTCAACACCTTCTTTAATCCAGTCGCAAATGTTTCTTTAACAAACGTAATGGCTTGTTCTCTTTTTAAAATATGTCTTCCCATTAAAAATTTCAACTAATAAACATAGAGCCAGCTAATAGATGATGACCAGCAATTATAATTGTAAGCAAAAATAGTAAAATGTTAATGATTTAGGTGTTTTATTATTAAAATAATTACAAAACGTTGAAAACGTGATGAATTTATTTAATGAAACCGTCCAATGCGCGAAGAATGGCACTGGCTTTGGTTAGGCATTCGGCATATTCATGTTCAGCAGTTGCATCAATGGTAATGGCACTGCCAGTATGAAAGGATAGGAATTGATTATCGGCATTATAAAGAAGCGTACGAATGACTACATTAAAATCGAAATCCCCATTAGGTCCAAAATAACCGATAGCGCCGGAATAGATTCCTCTGCGCGAATGTTCATAACGATCGCATAATTTCATGGCCGATAGTTTAGGGGCCCCGGTCATGGATCCTGCAGGAAAGGTATTTTTGATTAGATCGGTAGCTTTTACACGGCTATCTACCTGGCAGGAGATGGTGGAGATCATCTGGTGGACATGCTTAAAGGTGTAGACGCCCAGTTTCTCCGTAACTTCTACCGTACTTGGAATGGCAGTTCTGGTCAGGTCATTTCTTACCAGATCGACGATCATGACATTCTCCGAAATCTCTTTTGGATTGTTTGCCAGATTATGACGAAGGATCTCATCTTCTTCTTCTGTTTTACCGCGCGCTGCAGTTCCCTTGATAGGTTGTGAAATAACCGTCGAACCTCGTTTTGCCAGAAAACGTTCAGGAGATGCACTCAGGATATATTTATTCTTCCACTTAAAGAAACAGGAAAAGGGGGTAGGCGAAATTTCATTCAGACGCTCATACAGATCCTCTAAATTATTAAGTGCTGCCGCATCATCATAAAATTCCTGACATAGATTTGCTTCGTAGATATCTCCGCGTTTTATGTGGGAAATCATCTGCTCAAAAGCGTGGAAATACGCTTCTTTGCTCATTCTGGCGCGAAGATGCCCGGTATAACTATTGCTATTATCCGGAATATTAAAACTTTGAATGGCTTCGAAAATTGCTTCAGGACTTCCTTCACATTCAATTTCCACCTGATCATTGGAAAACTTGATCAGCAGTTCAGGAATAAAAAAATAGGCGTCTGGAAATTGTAAGGGATTTGGATGATTGGTGGAAATATCCTCCAATTCATTTTTCAGATCGTAAGAAAGAAATCCCGGTATCCACTGATGCGGATAACGGGATTTAAAATCTTCTATTTCTGAAAAAGCACGACCTACGTTGGCTGTCAATTCATCCTTTGCTCCAATCGCTAATAAGCTTTGTATTTCTGAATATTGGTTCTGAAATTCGTTCGATTGAAATAAACAAACTACTTCAAAGCCTTTTGACCAGTGTAAAGCTTGATGTAAGAAAGATGCTGGATCAATATGAAAGCTGGCTGTTGCCATGTTTCTTATAATTCGATCGTTTGCTTACGGTCAGGACCTACTGAAAGATATTTGATCGGCACATTCAGTTCCTTTTCAAGAAAAGCAATGTAATTTTCCAATGCCGTTGGAATTTCTCCTTTGCTTTGGATACCTGTAAGATCTTGTTTCCAACCTTCGATAGCCGTATAGATTGGCTCTGGTTTGTTGGTGATGATCTCGTAAGGCATATAATCAATCTTTTCTCCTAGGTAATTATAATGCGTACAAGCGTAAATAGTATCAAAAGAATCCAATACATCCGCTTTCATCATGATTAATTGGGTTACTCCATTGATCATGATCGCATATTTTAACGCAGGAATATCGATCCAACCTGTACGACGGGCGCGGCCTGTTGTTGCACCGAACTCATGTCCTAACTGACGTAATTGTTCGCCGGTTTCATCATCCAATTCCGTTGGGAATGGACCACCACCTACACGTGTTGCATAAGCTTTAAAGATACCATACACTTCACCAATCTTGTTGGGAGCAATACCTAATCCGGTACATGCACCAGCCGTAGTGGTATTCGAAGAAGTAACGAAAGGATAAGATCCGAAATCCACATCCAATAATGTTCCTTGGGCGCCTTCTGCCAATACGCGTTTACCATCTTTCAGATATTGGTTTACCAAATGTTCTGAGTCAACGTGCGGGATAGACTTTATAAATTCAATAGCATCTAAGAATGCTTTTTCTTTTTCAGAGAAATCTGGGATTTCACCGTAATGAGAAAGCATGGATAGGTGTTTTTGTTTTAGTTTTTCATATCGTTCTTGGAAGTCAGATAGGGTAGTATCACCTACGCGCAATCCATTTCTTCCTGTTTTATCCATATAGGTTGGACCAATACCTTTTAAGGTAGATCCAATTTTACCTGCTCCCATATTGGATTCAGAAGCAGCATCCAATAATTGATGGGTCGGAAGGATCAAGTGTGCCTTACGGGCCAACACTAAATTTCCTTTTCCAACAGGATCGAATCCAGCGGCCTTTAATTTGTCTAATTCTCTTTTAAGGATTATTGGGTCGATAACCACACCATTACCAATAAGGTTAAGTGTGCCTTCATTAAAGATTCCGGATGGAATGGTGTTCAGTACGAATTTTTTGTTGTCGAATTCTAAGGTATGTCCTGCATTTGGCCCACCTTGGAAGCGAGCAATTAAATCGTATTTAGGACAAAAAACATCTACGATCTTTCCTTTTCCTTCATCACCCCACTGCAAACCCAAAAGCACATCAACTTGCATAGTTATTATTGAATTTATTGTTTAAATATTTGTTTGATACACGAAAAAAATAAATGTTCGGCAGAAGGAAGTGAGTTTACTAGCCTTTTGCCGAACAAAGGTATATATTATATCTTTCTATGTTAAATTAATTTGAAATTACTTCCGCTTTTAAGGTCGTTTCATTCGTTCCTTTACTCTTGCGACAATCCGCACAGATGCCATAAAGGTTGAGAGAGTGGTGTTTAATATCAAAATTCAACAGGTCACCGATCATGGATTGGATTTGATGGATCCTAGGGTCACAAAATTCCACCACCTTATTGCATTCAATGCAGATCACATGATCGTGCTGCTTGTAGCCATAGGATTTTTCAAATTGGGCCATGTTACGGCCAAACTGATGTTTGGTAACCAAATCGCAGGATACTAACAGCTCCAAGGTATTGTAAACTGTGGCGCGGCTCACGCGGTATTTCTTATTCTTCATGTGGATATATAAGGATTCCACATCAAAATGGTCTGAACGTGAGTAGATTTCTTCCAGGATAGCGTAGCGCTCCGGTGTTTTTCTTAAGTTCTTGTTTTCAAGGTATGCCTCAAAAATCTTTTTAACAGTTTCGTAATTTTCGCCCTGTCTCATATGATTCCTTAACGTTAAAGGTTCAAATTTACCACTTTTGTATGGTATTCACTATTTAATTCTGTCAGACGCTTGTAAGTCTTTAATTCTCTGATTCGTAACGGGTAACTCCTGTGATGCCCGATATCTGTTTTAAATTTTTGATGAGGTTGTCCAATTGTTGCGTATCATTCACAAAAACCATGATATCTCCCTCAAAAATCCCTTCGTTACTGGAAATGGATAAGGAACGGATATTCACATTAAAATCATGTGAAATGACTGTTGTTATCTTGTTCACTAAACCTACATCATCAATACCCACAATTTTTAAACCGGTCAAGAAGGAAGGTCTGTTCTGCATGGATGCCCATCTGGCTTTTAGGATGCGATATCCGTAATTTGCCATTAATTTGGATGCATTCGGACAGCTTGTACGGTGGATTTTTATACCATCATTCACTGTTAAGAATCCAAAAATATCATCTCCAGGAATAGGGTTACAACAAGGCGCCAAGGTATAGTCCACTTTTTGGAAATCATCTCCAATCAAGATGGTGTCATCTTTCTTATTGATCTTCTCTACCAACCCATTGATATGCGTTTGGAACTGATTCTGGTTAGCATCCTCAGAACGTTCAGCGGCAACAAATTCCCGAAGATTTTTGATGTCAATACTTCCCTTGGCCACATTGTAGAATAATTCCTGCGAGCTTGGGAATTTAAAATAATTCGCAATCTTATTGATGTTGTCCGTATTGTAAGTGATTTTCAACGTCTTTAACTTCCGTTCTAAAATCTCCTTACCATCTTCAGCAACCCTTCTTTTTTCTTCTTTTAAGGATGATTTGATCTTGGACTTAGCTTTCGCCGTCACCACGAAATTCAACCAATCCTCTTTTGGGGTCTGTTTGCTGGATGTGATGATCTCCACCTGATCACCGTTCTGGAGCTCATGGCTTAAAGGCACCAATTTATGATTGACCTTCGCGCCGATACAGGTTGCACCAATATCCGTATGGATCTCAAAAGCAAAATCAAGTGCAGTAGCACCGTTTGGTAATTGGATCAACGTTCCTTTTGGCGTGAAGATGAAAATCTCGTCCGAGAACAGGTTCATCTTGAAGTCATCCACAAAGTCCATGGCATTCTGCTCAGGATTACTCAAAATATCCCTGATCTTCTGTATCCATAGATCCAATCCATTATCCGAATTAGACTCTTTGTACTTCCAATGTGCCGCAAAACCTTTCTCCGCAATTTCGTTCATGCGTTTTGTACGGATCTGTACTTCCACCCATTGACCTCTTGGGCCCATTACGGTTGTATGCAATGATTCATAGCCATTGGCCTTCGGAGAGGAAACCCAATCTCTCAAACGATCTGGATTTGGGCGATAAAGATCAGTTACGATGGAATATACCTTCCAACATTCTGTTTTTTCTTTCTCATCCACCGTGTCGATGATGATCCGGATCGCAAAAAGATCATAAACCTCTTCAAAAGGGATGGATTTTTTACGCATTTTGTTCCAGATGGAATGGATGGATTTAGGCCTTCCGAAAACCGAAGCCGTAATTCCCTCTTCTCCTAGAATCTCTTTGATAGGACCAATAAAATCGGCAATAAACTTCTCCCTTTCGGCTTTTTTCTCGTTCAGTTTCTTTGCGATGAATTTATAAGTATCCGGATCGGTATACTTCATGGAAAGATCTTCCAATTCGGATTTTATCGCATATAATCCTAAGCGGTGAGCCAGAGGAGCATACAGGTAACTGGTTTCCGACGCGATCTTCAACTGTTTATGGCGTGCCATGAACTCCATGGTCCGCATGTTATGAAGTCTATCGGCCAGTTTGATCAAGATCACACGGACATCATCCGCAAGAGTCAACAACATCTTACGGAAATTCTCCGCCTGCATCGAGCTATTTGGATCAAAGATCCCAGAGATCTTGGTCAGTCCATCGATAATACGAACTACCTTTTTACCAAACTGTTCTTCAATATCCTGTAAAGTGACACTGGTGTCTTCCACCACATCATGTAGGAGGGCACAGACAATGGAAGTTGTTCCTAAACCTATTTCTTCGGCAGCAATTTGTGCTACCGCTATGGGATGATAGATATAGGGCTCTCCAGATTTTCGGCGCATGTCCTTATGGCTTTCCAATGCAAGATCGAAAGCATTACGAATCTGTTGCTTGTCGCCTTTCTGCAAGGTCGGCTTACAAGCTCGTAATAATGCGCGGTATCTTTTACGGATTTCCTTATTTTCTGCCTCAATATCAATCACGTATTCTTCCATAAAACTTCCTGAGTAATAAAATAATATTTAAAATTTTTATTATATTTAGTGGTCAAAAAACTATGTATTTTTGTATAGCGTTTAACGTATAAATATACGCAAAAAAAATGATAATTTAGGTTTCAGGCATAATTATTTAGAATAGCGAAAAGGATGAAAAAGTGGTTAGGGATATGTTTAATCGGGTTGTTTTTCCCTTTCTGGGGTCAAGCACAAACCTTGATTATGCCCCAGTATGGAGGAGGTAAACCGCCCGTAGTGGAAAAGTATGCCACCGATAAATTGGAGAATGGAGAAGTCGTTCCATGGTTTCCCATTGAAGAAATTGTTATCGTAGCGGTCAGGAGATTTAAAACGGAAGAAGAAAGACAAAAATATTTACGTCTAAAACGTAATGTTATTCGGGTATTACCTTATGCCATTTATGCGCAGAGGAGATATGAGCAATTGGATCGTGATCTGGCAATGGCGAATTCCAATCGTGAGGAAAAAAGATTGATCAAGGAATGTGAAAAGGAAATCAAGGAGAAAATTACTTCTGAAGTGAAAAATCTGAGTGTTTCCCAAGGAAAGATCCTCATTAAACTGATTGAAAGACAAACAGGAAGTACGAGTTATGAACTTGTGAAGGATATGAAGGGTAATATTTCTGCGTTTTTATACCAAGGGGTAGCTAAAATCTTTGGCCACAACTTAAAAAGTACCTATGATCCTACGGAGGATTATGAAATAGAGAACATTTTGCGTGAATACGAACGTTCGCGTCCGATGACGACCCAATAAAGGGATATCGGTTCCAACAACATATAAACCAATAAAACCAGCGATTATGAACAAGACGATCTATGATTTTTCAGCACTGGAGTTTAGCGGTAATAAGCGGTCTTTACGAGATTTTGAAGGTAAAGTAGTGCTTATTGTCAATACAGCCAGTAAATGTTTCTTCAATAAACAATTCGAAACCTTAGAAAGCCTTTATCGCAAATATAAACAGTTGGGTTTTGAGGTGCTGGCCTTTCCATCCAATGATTTTAGAAAGCAGGAACCTCTAACGGGTAGAACGCTGGAAACCTATTGCAGGATCGCAAAACAAGTATCTTTTCCCGTATTCAAAAGAATCCATGTAAGAGGGGAATTTACCGACCCTTTATATCAATATCTATCCAATAGCAACATCAATGGAAAGGTGGATTCTGTACCACTTTGGAATTTCCATAAATACCTGGTGAACAGGAAAGGGGAGGTTGTCGATTATTTCTATAGTTTGACCAGCCCAATGTCAAAGAAAGTCCACAATCGCATCGAAGAGCTGCTCTCGTTAAAAGTTTAACCATATATTTTGGTTAAATTTGGAATTCATCCAAAAAAATAAGAAAATATGAAGTTAGATTTATTGGTTATGACCGTTCATCCTGATGATGCGGAGTTAGGTGCAGGTGGAGTTATTGCTAAGTATGTAGCAGAAGGCAGGAAGGTTGGAATCATTGATCTCACACAAGGAGAATTGGGGACCAGAGGTACTGCTGAAATACGAGAAGCCGAAGCCGCAGAGGCAGCCAGGATTTTAGGAGTCGCAGTCCGTGAAAACCTTAAATTAAGGGATGGATTCTTCCAGAATAATGAAGAATGCCAATTGACCATTATTAAAGCGATCCGTAAATATCAACCCGAAATTGTGATCACCAATGCTTTGGATGATCGTCATCCTGACCATGGTAGAGCAAGTAAATTGGTCAATGATGCGCTGTTTTTGGCGGGGCTGAGAAGGGTAGAGACCCAATTGGATGGAAAGGAACAAAAAGCATTTAGACCTAGACTGCAATTGCAATTGATCCAGGATAAATACATTCAACCAGATATTTTGATCGATATCACGGAATTTTGGGATGTGAAAGAGAAATCTATTTTGGCTTACGGAACCCAATTCAATGTTTCCGATTCGGATGACGAACCAGAAACCTATATTTCAAACCCTGATTTCATGAATTCCACAAGAGCACGTGCGCAGGAATTGGGCCGCTCTATCCAGGTTAAATATGCGGAGGGCTTCACATCACGAAAGCTATTGGGAATCAGTGATTTGTTTGAATTGATTTAATTTTTTATATTTGGTTTAGTCAATTATTTAGTAATTATTACAAACCAAATTCCAATGAGAAATTATCTGAAATCATGGAAACATAACATTGGGAATGGCTTAATTCCAATCCTCTTCGTACTGTTTATATTGGGCGCTTGTAAGAAAAATGACCTGGATTTAGATGACCCTACTATATATCAGTGGGAGATTACGGAAACCTGGTCATCCACAATGCCGCATGACGATAATGGAACAATAAAAGTCGATATGGGGAAAAATAGGCTTGTGGTCAACGTGGAGAACAAATGGTTGACCAATGCACAAGTCCAAAAACTTAAAGATGAAGATAAAAGGAATAGTAGTTATGAACTTAAATTCCGAAAATTAAAATAAAAAGATCAATATAAAACAAAAGGCCTAAAAAAAATTAGGCCTTTTGTCTTTATCAATTTTCAAAGAAAGCTCGAATATCCTTTTCGTCTTTTTTGATTTGTTCCTGCATCAATTCTAAACTTTCAAACCATTGATCATGGCGGATAAACTGTAAGAATTTAACCCTCACGGTCTTGGTATATAGATCATCATTGAAATCCAAAAGATTCACTTCAATCTTTCTGTTCATACCATCTACCGTTGGCCTGGTGCCTATATAACACATTCCCTGTGCTACGCGCTCTGGCTCAGGTTGATAATAATGTCCTGTCTTTATTTCTGTAGATCTAGGATAGATTTCCACTTCCACCGCATAAATTCCATACGCTGGAATCAATTTATGGGCTTCATGAATATGAAGATTAGCCGTTGGAAAACCGATCTCCCGGCCAATTTGATCGCCTCTGATAACCGTTCCAGTCAATTCAAATGGATAGCCCAAGTATTTATTAGCCGTTATGATATCCCCTTTGATAAGTGATTCCCTAACGCGGGTAGACGATACAGCCACATCCTCAATATCCTGCTCCGGAATTTCTTCCACGGTATAATCAAATATCTGCGAATTATGGATCAAATCCTTGATCGTACCTTCCCGATTCTTGCCAAAATGATGGTCATATCCGATGACAATCTTCTTACAACCAATTTTATTGACCAATACATTCGAGATGTATTCCTCTGCTGTTTGGTTAGAAAAATCGCGGGTAAAAGGAGTTATGATTAAATGATCAATTCCGGCTAAAGCCAATCTTTCTACTTTTTCCTCGATATCATTGATCAATCGCAGTGAATCATCATCTGGATTGATGATCAATCTTGGATGTGGGTAGAAGGTTAGTAACACGGTTTCACCAGTATTATCTTTGGCAAGCTCAACCAATTTGTTCAGTATTTTCTGATGACCAACATGTACACCGTCAAAAGTTCCGATGGTGACAATGGCAAAGTCTAATGGTTGAAACTCATCAAGATTTCTGTATATTTTCATTCCTTATTGTTGAAGGTTATTTTAACAAAGATTGCTCTTTGGTTTCTTTTATCTGATTAATTAAAGTGGTAAGATCCCAGGCATCCTGCACATCAAAATCACCACTTTTTGTTCTTCTCAAGGAAGATAGGTGACTTCCAGATTGCAGCCTTTTCCCGAAATCATTTGCAATAGAACGGATATAGGTTCCCTTTGTACATCGAATCCGCAAATAAACCAATGGCATTTCAATTTTTTCAATGTCAAAAGCCGTAATGTTTATCCTTCTCGCTTTCAGCTCCACTTCTTCACCACGCCTTGCTTTTTCATAAACCCTTTCACCGCCAATTTTAATCGCTGAATGGGCAGGAGGGAATTGATCCTGTTCGCCGAGGAAATCCGCAGCCGTTTGCTGGATCATTTCTTCTGTGATATGTTGGGTTTCGAAGGTTTGGTCGATTTCGCTCTCCAGGTCATACGTTGGGGTTGTTGCACCTAAAGTAATGGTCCCGGTATATTCCTTGTCTTCAGCCTGAAAGCCGTCGATCTGTTTGGTCATTTTACCTGTACATACAATCAATAATCCCGTTGCCAATGGATCCAGGGTGCCCGCATGTCCCACCTTTAATTTTAAAGGTTTTAGGGTGTTTCTTAATTTTCCCACCACATCAAAACTCGTCCAGGTCAACGGTTTGTCAATCAACAAAACGGCACCTTCAGCAAAATTAAGGTCGGCAATGGATTTATCTTCTTGTATGTTGTTCATTCCAATTTTCTGCAAAAATAGTAATAATATTTAGCATTGCCCTTGCTATAAATAAAAACGGTCAAGGGTTTTACCACACCTTGACCGTTCATTACCTATTATAGCGTACGATTATTGGTTATAAAAGAAAACCAATAAAGCAATACCGATTACAATTCTATACCAGCCCCAAAACTTGAAGCCGTATTTTGTCAATACCGTGATAAATGATTTTACAGCGATCATGGCCACAATAAAGGCAACGATATTTCCTATGATGAACACCATGATGGTTTCATTGCTCGCCATGATCATTTCATATCCTTTCTGTGCATGCGCTGTTCCTTCGCCCCAAGTCTTTACGAAAATAGAATAGACCGTAACGGCCAACATGGTAGGAACCGCCAAGAAAAAGGAAAATTCAGCTGCAGCTTTACGGTCCAATCCTTGGGTCAAACCACCAATGATGGATGCCGCAGAACGCGATGTTCCTGGCATCATGGCTAAACACTGCCAAAAACCTATAATAAATGCTTTTTTAATAGGAATCTGCTTTTCGTCCGTGATCTTTGGATTCTTGAACCATTTATCAACGAACAAAAGAACAACTCCACCTAAGACAAGAACTGCCGAAATAGCGATCTGGTTCCCTAAAACCGCCTCAATCTTATCGTCTAATAATTTACCTAAAACCAGAGCTGGAATAACAGCGATGGCCAATTTAAAATAGAAATTCAGGTTTTTAAAATCGAAGAATTTTCTCCAATAGAGCACGACGATGGAAAGGATGGCACCGAACTGGATCGACACTTGAAACATTTTAAGATATTCACTTTCTTGCATACCCATCAGGGCAGCTGTGAATCCCATATGGGCAGTAGAAGATATGGGTAAATATTCGGTTAATCCTTCAACAATTGCTAGGATTATGGCCTCAAAAATACTCATCTATTATTTTTCTTTTGTCTTTGGTTTATATAAAATGGCTACGAATCCTAATGCAAAACCAGCTACTACCACTAAAGGAGCAAGCGTGATCTTGGTGAAACTATAGATATCTTCAGTACCCATCATCAATAAAAAACCTACAGCAACCACAATGATGCTTAATATAAATAATTGATAATTTATTTTTTGAAAGATAAATTGGCCTTGGTTAGCCGTTTTAGCCTGCGTTTTCGTGTTTTTTACAGTCTGACTCATTTTAATAATAATTGATTAACGGTATAAACTCGCGGATTTAGCGCGTAAATATTTGGTAACAGCAAAATAGGTACTCAAACCTGAAATCAGGATCCCCAATCCGATAACGATCGCAAAAATAATCGCAAACTCCACCCAATCACGAAGGAACACCAATTCAGGAACCTGTTTTTGAGCAAATTGAAGGGTCAATACCAATAATAGAATAGCGATCAAGGAACCAATTAGGCCATGCGCAATACCATACATGATATATGGGCGTCTGATGAAATTCTTGGTCGCACCGATCAATTGCATGCTCTTGATCAAGAAACGCTGCGAGTAGATCGCTAAACGGATGGTGTTGTTGATCAAAGCAACGGCAATGATCAATAGGATTACCGTGAATGCCAAAATAACAATTCCTATGATACGGATGTTCTGGTTGACCATATCAATCAATGACTCTTGGTAAACCACTTCTTTTACCTTACTGTTCTTGCCAACCTTATCAATGAACATTTTGATGCTATCGGTATTGGCATACTGTTCTTTCATATAGATATCAACAGAAGGTAATAGGGGGTTATGGCCCAAGTATTCTACGAAATCTTCACCAAGATCTTCTTTCAGATTCTTGGCCGCTAATTCTTTACTCACATATTCTGAACGGAGCACATATGGATCTTTTTCCAGGTCCTTCTGCAAAGAAAGCACGTCGCCTTCATTGACATTGTCGTTGACAATGACATTCAGCACGATATTTTCCTTTACATACCGAGATAGATTTTTGGCATGCACGAGGATCAATCCCAATAAGCCTGTCATTAATAGTACCAGTGCAATACTGATCACTGTAGAAATGTATACCGATTTAGTTTTTTTTCTTGGCGAACCCTGTTCGATCACTGACATATGATTTCCTTAATATTATGTGCGAAAGTAAGTATTTTCACTAAACATCTAACAACGAATATCAGAAATTATTGTATAGAATAAAAAAGTTTTGTGCTAAAATTGCCTTAAAATAGCTATTTTCGCAATTCTTACAACATTTCTTTTATCAATAATAATGGAGTACAATCATCTTTCCATCGAGCAAAAGTGGCAAAAGTTTTGGGCTGATCATCAGACCTTTAAAACAGAAACGGCATCCGATAAACCAAAATATTATGTGTTAGACATGTTTCCCTATCCATCGGGCGCAGGTCTGCACGTCGGCCACCCACTCGGATATATCGCTTCTGACATTTTCTCAAGATATAAAAGGCTGAAGGGTTTTAATGTCTTGCATCCCATGGGATACGATTCGTTTGGCCTTCCAGCAGAACAATATGCCATTCAAACTGGCCAACACCCTGCAATCACTACCGAAGCTAACATTAATCGCTATAGGGAGCAGATGGATAATATCGGTTTCTCTTACGATTGGAGTAGGGAGATCAGAACCTCTGAACCTGAATATTACCATTGGACCCAATGGATTTTCATGAAATTGTTCGATGCCTGGTACAACAAAACCAGCGATAAGGCGGAGACCATCCAAGCGCTGATCCAACATTTTGAAAGCCAAGGTTCAGCAGGTATACAGGCCGAAGCAGATGATGATATCCGTGAATTCACCACAGCGGAGTGGAAAGATTTTTCTGAAAAAGAACAACAAGAAGAATTGTTGAAATACCGATTAGCCTACTTACGCGAAAGTACCGTGAACTGGTGTGCTGCATTAGGCACTGTATTGGCGAATGACGAGGTGATCAATGGTGTATCCGAACGCGGAGGATTCCCGGTAGAACAAAAGAAAATGATGCAATGGTCGATGCGTATCACCGCATATGCAGACCGGTTATTGCGTGGTTTGGAAACGATCGATTGGCCAGAACCCTTAGTGGAAATGCAACGCAATTGGATAGGCAAGTCGGTAGGAGCAAGTGTGAAATTTCCAGTTCCACAATTGAACAGCGAGATTGAAGTCTTCACTACCCGTTTAGATACCATCTTTGGAGTAAGTTTCGTAGTCTTGGCGCCAGAACATGAATTGGTGGATGCATTGACTACAGCCGACCAAAAGGCACAAGTAGAGGCATATATCGATAAGACATCCAAAAAATCCGAATTAGATCGGATGGCAGATACAAAAACTGTTTCAGGTGCATTTACCGGATCTTATGCAAAACATCCGATTACGGGAGAAGATGTACAGATCTGGATTGCTGACTATGTATTGGCAAGTTATGGAACCGGTGCAGTAATGGCCGTTCCATCCGGAGATCAACGTGATTATGTCTTTGCTAAGCATTTTGGATTGCCGATCATTCCAATTTCCGATACCCAGGATATTTCAGAAGCAGCAGATCCAAACAAAGACGGAAAATACATCAACTCTGATTTTATCAATGGAATGACCTACCAAGAGGCAGTGCCTGCTTTGGTGGAGCGTCTAGAATCCTTGAAATTGGGTAAAGCAAAAGTAAACTTCCGTATGCGGGATGCCATATTTGGTAGACAACGCTATTGGGGCGAACCAGTTCCTGTATATTTTAAGGAAGGGTTGCCTTATCTGATCAAAGAGGAGGAGTTGCCTTTATTATTACCAGAGGTTGATAAATATTTGCCAACCGAATCGGGCGAACCACCATTGGGACGCGCTGAAGACTGGAAGTATCAAGATGAATACGAGTATGAGTTGAGCACCATGCCGGGTTGGGCAGGTTCGTCTTGGTATTGGTTCCGATACATGGATCCGAAAAATAAAACGCAATTTGCTTCTTCTGAAGCGGTTGATTATTGGAAAGCCGTAGATTTATATATTGGTGGTTCAGAACATGCCACCGGCCACTTATTGTATTCTCGCTTCTGGAACAAATTCCTGAAGGACATTGGATACCATAATGAAGAAGAGCCATTCAAAAAATTGATCAACCAAGGGATGATCCAAGGAAGGTCGAATTTTGTTTACCGTATTTTGGATGCGGAAGGTAGAGGAACCAACAAGTTTGTATCCTTAGGCTTAAAGAATGATTACCCAACGATCCCATTGCACGTTGATGTGAATATAGTTCATAACGATGTGTTGGATCTGGAGAAATTCAAATCATTCCGTCCGGACTTTGCCAATGCTGAATTTATTTTGGAAAATGGCAAATATATCTGTGGAACTGAGGTGGAGAAGATGTCCAAATCTAAGTTCAATGTGGTTAACCCAGATGATATCATCAGTCAATATGGTGCGGATACCCTACGTTTGTACGAAATGTTCCTGGGTCCTTTAGAGCAGGCAAAACCTTGGAATACAAACGGTATAGAAGGAGTATATAAATTTTTACGTAAGGTATGGCGTCTGTTCCATGATGCAGAAGGGAACTTCCTGGTGTCAGATGACGAGCCTAGCAAAGCCGAATACAAAGCATTGCATAAGATCATCAAGAAAGTGGAAGAGGACATTGAAAGATTTTCCTTCAATACTTCCGTTTCTGCTTTTATGATCTGTGTCAATGAGTTGACTGATCTTAAATGTAATAAGCGTAAGATCTTACAGGATCTGATCATCTGTTTGGAACCTTATGCACCACATATTACGGAAGAGCTTTGGTCCTTATTGGGCAATGAACTAGGAACCATATCCTATGCACCATATCCAGTCTTTAATCCAGAATACTTGGTGGAAAGCGAATTTGCATATCCTGTATCTATCAATGGTAAAATGCGTATGAATCTACCTTTGGCATTAGATCTGGACCAAAAGGCGGTAGAGGCAATTCTTATGGAAAACCAAGATGTACAGAAGTATTTGGATGGGAAACCAGTTAAGAAGATCATTTTTGTAAAAGGGAAGATCATTAATATCGTGATCTAAATCAATATTTCTTTAAAGTAGCAGAAGGCCGTATCAGCACATTCGTGTTTGATACGGCCTTTTTTGGTTCACTATGAAGGTATATTGTAAGCACCTTGTAAGTAAGGTTTAAGTGCATAAAGGCACTTACACCTCACTTACATGTCACTTCCAGCTCACTTTCACCAAGACCCAAAATACGATTCATATTGTAAAAACAGAGCAACATGGAAGAAGCATGAAATCCGATCAGGGTTTTTAGGCTAGGAAAGAAAATTTAGTGAAAGACAAATTAAATAATGGGTTTAAACAAGTTTTAAGCATGATTTATTGCAGGCTTTCCTATGTAGATGTTTGTTTACAAATAAAATTTAACCCATTTTAAATATTACTCAATAGGATTTCCGTTTTTCGATTAAAAATTTATTATAAAATTAATTTTGATAATAAATATTTAAAACAAACGTTGATTTGAAAAATTCAATTTTGATTATTTGAGATATATTACACTATAAAGAAATATTTTACACAATATTGTCGGCCATCTATTTTCCTAAAAAAGATTTTCAATTATATCTTTGTTTCAGATTTGAATAGGGGAGTACAAAATTAAGATCACACTAACTATTAATTTTTATCCAACAAATCAATTTACAAATTTATTAAATCAATTCTTATCGTTAAGAAATGAATAAAACATTACTTTCTATAGCCCTTGGTCTGTCCATTAGTACAGCAAGTTACGGGCAAACCCTAACCATCAAACGCGATTCTGTTGTTACTGTCAGCGAGGATCAATACAAGGTTGTTACCAACCGCTTTTTTGATAACTGGTTTTTTGGTGCTGGTGCTGGTGCCCAAATGTATTTTGGAGACCACAATAAACAAGCAAAATTTGGCGAACGTTTAACACCATATTTCCATGGCTATATTGGGAAATGGTTCTCACCAGGTATTGGGGTGCGCGTAGGTGTTGATGGATTAAAGGTTAAGGGATTAACCCAATTTGGTCCGCATTCAACAGGTGTACAATATGATGGAAAACCATGGGATGGATACTGGTTATATAATGAAGAGTTTGGATATTGGCATCTTCGTGGAGATGTATTGTTCAATTTAACGAATATCTTAGATGGTTTTAAACCAAACCGTTTTTACAACGTTAGCCCTTATGCAGGTTTAGGTTGGATGGTGACTACCGAAACACCGAATGAGCGTGAGGTAAGTGCAAACATTGGTGTTTACAACACATTTCGTTTAGCCAATGCACTGGACCTAACCCTTGATGTAAGAGGCGCAATGGTACATGACCGTTTTGATGGGGATGAAGGTAACCGGAGAAATGATGGTATCCTATCCGCAAGTTTAGGTCTTGTTTACCGTTTCAACAAACGCGATTGGGATAAGCCAACCCAAATTAAAGTAACGGAATCTTACGATGAAGCCCAATTACAAGCTATCCTAGATCGCTTAAAGCAACTGGAATCAGACAACGATGCCTTACGTAAATTGTTGGCTCAAGCGAAGGATACGACCATTACGAATATTAACGTGAAGAGAAACATGTTGGCTGCACCAATTCTTGTTACTTTCCCAATCAATAAAAGTACGGTTAGTAATGAAGCTCGTGTAAACCTAGGTTTCTTCGCGAAATTGATCAAAGAAACCAATCCTAATTTTGTATACAGTATTACGGGTTATGCGGATGAGGGTACAGGTACTCCAGCGATCAACGAACGTTTGAGTAGAGAACGTGCAGATGCTATTTACAATGTATTGGTAAACGAATTTAAGGTTAATCCTAACCAGTTGAAGAAAGACCATAAAGGTGGTGTTGCCAATATGTTCTATAATGATCCAAGATTAAGCAGGGCAGTTATTACTATCGCTGACCTTCTTTTAAATGAAAAAATCGAAGAAAACTAAATGAGAATTTGATAACTATCAATTCTTTTAGAATATAAAAAGAGGCTTAATCAAATGCTTGATAAGCCTCTTTTGCTTTTATGGTTTGATATTTGCCTTTTGAAATATATGGTGATAATCCATACCTTACAAAAAAATGAACACATGAAATATTTAGGTATCCTTTTCGGCTTAATGGTCATTGTATCTTGTCAACAAAATAAAAAAACATCAACTCCTACGGAAACAACAACGGCGAAGGTCTATAGTCCACCACAAGCGCCTACTGTTTTAACCAGCCCTGAAGATCAAAATACCTATGTATTTGACCATTATTGGGATAATTATAATTTTCAGGACACCTTATTATCCTTGAATCCGGAATACAGTGAGCAAGCAATAGTGAATTATATCAATATGATGAAATTCGTAGATGAAAAGAAGTTTAATGATGGGCTGGAGGATCTTTTCAACCAAGCGAAAATAGAACCCAAAACTTTCCAATACATTACCAATACCATGGATCGTTACTTGGGCGATCCCAATTCACCGTTAAGGAACGATATCCTTTATGAAGGTTTTATTATTAATCTGCTAAAAACAGATAAATTAACGGAAGCTCTAACGATAAAGTACAAAACCTTACTTCCGATGGTGCAGAAAAATAAACCGGGAACTAAGGCAGCTGAATTTAAGTTCTTGAAAGATGATGCAACGTTTTCTAGTCTCTATGAAGAAAAAGCAGATTGGATCTTTCTCTTTTTCTATGAACCGGGTTGTAGTTCTTGCGCAGATGCCATTGAGGCATTAAAAGATTATCAGCCATTCAATGCGCTGATTGACTCTGGAAAATTAAAGGTACTAGCGATTTATCCCGATGGAAACCGTGACCTTTGGGATGATTATAAAGCGGAAATTCCTGAGAATTGGATCAACGGTTTAGATGAGGAGCAGTATATTGTGAACAAAGGTATCTATCAGATCAAAGCAACCCCGACGATTTATCTGCTCGATCAACATAAAAATGTTCTTTTAAAGGATGCAAATTTAGATGAAGTCGCCAAGTATCTCAAGATTTAACTCATAAAACATTCCTATGAGGTCCAAAACCCATTGCTTGATATAGACGAAAACTTACAATTTTATGGATAATGTATTTATTTGAATGAAAGCAGGTATTTTGCTTTTAGATTAGGGATAATTTCTAATCATAATTAAGGATATTTGTGTCAATTTTTAAAACACACTAACCATGAACAGATTTTTTTTGACAATGCTTGCATTGTTTTGCTCCAGCATTTTTTTTATTGGCTGTAATTCCGGACAAAAGGGCGAAGTAACCAAAGACCCAAGGTATGCGGATATTGCAAACAACATCTTTTTCACCAAACAGCCGACCTATTACTATCATTACAAACAACAGCGACCGGATGGCAAAGAAGGATATTTCTTATCCTCCCAACCACAGATGCCATCTGCCGAACTCATTAAGGAGATTCCGGTAAGAGCACATGTGCATATCTCGAAGGTATTTGAAATCCCACAAGAAGATGGTTTCGTGCAGGTCATGGTTGAAGGAAAAGTTTTTCCGGATACGCAAAGTAGCGGCGAAGAATACAAAGCCCTCTATGAAGATATTAAACCTTCGCTTGAATTAGAGAAGTAAACTTATTAGATTTGACAGCCGGATGAATTTAACATCCGGCTGTTAATTTTCGTATATATCATGCAGAAGGCTTCGTTTGTTTACAATCCACAAAAAACTACCTATCCCATTTTATTTGCAATCTGTATTGCACATTTACTGAACGACCTGATCCAGGCTATCATACCAGCATCCTATCCGATGCTAAAAGAAAATTTCCATTTAAACTATGCCCAGATTGGTGTTATTACCCTCTGCTTCCAATTGGCTTCTTCCTTACTACAGCCCGTTATAGGCGCTTATACGGATAAACATCCAAAACCTTATTCACAGATCGTTGGGATGATGTTCAGTTTTGTAGGGGTGATCTCTCTGGCCTATTCCAATAATTATGGTTCCATCTTGTTTTCTGTGATCATGGTGGGTATCGGGTCATCTATCTTCCATCCTGAATCTTCCAGGGTGGCCTTTATGTCTTCCGGAGGAAAAAGAAGTCTTGCGCAATCTATTTTCCAGATCGGTGGTAATACCGGGACAGCCTTAGGGCCATTGCTATTGGCCTGGTTTGTCATCCCCAATGGACAACGGTATATTATTTGGTTTGTCGCTGTAATTGTTCTTGCCCAAGTGGTGTTGACCTATATTGCAAAATGGTATCAAAAAGTCTTGTTGGCACAAAAAGGAAATGGCAAGAAACTGCTCAAAATTCCAGATCTGTCTTCCCAACGCATTGCTTGGTCAGTTGGTATACTATTGTTATTGATCTTTTCTAAATACATCTATATCGCCAGCATTACGAGTTACCTGCAATTTTACCTGATGCAGAAGTTCGGGATATCTGAAGTTGGCGCGCAGTTATACCTGTTCTATTTCTTGATTGCCATTGCTTTAGGAACTTTGATAGGCGGATCCTTAGGGGATATTTTAGGTAGGAAATATATCATTTGGCTTTCTGTGCTAGGTTGTGCACCTTTCACATTGTTATTACCTTACGCCAATCCCTTCTGGACGGCCATTCTGGTTTCGGTTATTGGATTTATTATGGCTTCTGCCTTTCCTTCCATTTTGGTTTATGCACAAGAACTGCTGCCTAAGAAAATCGGCATGGTATCGGGTTTATTCTATGGTTTTGCCTTTGGAATGGGTGGGATAGGAGCCGCATTCCTAGGTTGGTGGGCCGATCATACCTCATTAGATAATATCTATCATGTATGTTCATTCCTGCCTTTGATTGGTGTAATTGCTTACTTCTTGCCAAACATGAAAAAGATAGGATTTAAGACAGTTTAGGTTCTTTGGCAGACCCAAACGGAAGCATTACCAACACTTGGATCTTCCAACGCTTTCTTAAGGACAATAAACTCGTTTTCCTTTAATAGCTGTTCGTAATCCGATGGGGATAAGGAGGCATGGAAGACATCTTCCTGGTTTAATCTACTCCAAGCTTCACCCTCATCCGGGCCGGAGGTAAATACCAAAATACCACCGGGGTTCAAGTATTGTTTGAATATAGGGAACATCGATTGCTGATCTGCAGCAGGCAGATGAAAAAAGCTATGCCAAGCTATGATGGCGTCGAATTTTTCCGGTAGATCCAAATTCCTCATATCCTGAAGGAAAAAAGCTTGTTCGGGGAAATTCTGGGCTGCAATCTTAAGGATCTCCCTACTGGCATCAACCGCAACGACTGTTCTTCCCAAAGATAGTAGGTAGGCTAAGATGGGCTTTCCAGTTCCGCAACCTAAATCCAGTATCTTTCCATTTTGGGGGATTTTTTCCAGGACAAAATCCAGATAAGCCTTCTCCATGAGGTCTTGCCCACGGTTCTGATGGAACCAACCGGCTATTTTGTCATAGATCTTGTAGACATCTTTAGTTTCCTTCATGATTTCGATTTTAATCGAATGTAAGGGTTACTTTTTTGAATCCCAAAGCTTCGATCAAAGGCTGGAACACCGACATGGCATTTTTTTGAGTCTGTGAAAGGATATCAGATGCCTTAACCTGTTTGTGGATTTCCTCTTCTGCATATTTATAGGCTTCATCTACCAGGTCTGCTTCCCTAAAAAACGCCATTTTGGTATCATATACCTTCGAATCTTTATGGTCGATTTTGACGTAACATATTTCTGGTTTTGGAAGATGAATGGTAACCGAATCACCAGTAACCTGAATGTCCGTTGAATCGAGTTTAGTAAGGTCTATACAACCTACTGCATCTGCTTTGATGATCAATAGCACACTGGCATCAGGAAGATAGGCACTGATGCTTTTATGTTCTACCACGTCGCTATATCTATATTTTACCAATTCAAGTTTGCCCATGGCTTCGATTCTTTCCAATAGCACCTGATGATTGCTTTCGGTTTTCGTGCTTGGCTTTATACGGTCCCATACAAACCAGGTGACCCCGATGATGATGGCCAGTGTTAAAAGTACTTTTAAAATTTTTCCCATAATATTTATCGCTCAAATAATAGACCATAATAGGGATAAAATGTCAAGTTCTTGTAAGGGTATTTTTTAAATGATTATATTCGAATGATAATTCTCCCCAAGTACATGGGGGTATGATTTAAATCCAATTATGCTTTTGAAAGGTATTTTTCACACTATTCTAAAACTTTGGCTGGTTCTATTCTTTTGTATCCCAGCTTTACATGCGCAGATCCCCAATCCTAAAAGTAAAGGACAAGATTATTATGTTTCCAATCCCGATGGTATTTTGGATTGGTATTCCGTGCAGGAACTTGATAGTATATGTAAAAGCATAGAACAGGAAACTGGGGCGGAGTTTGCCATTGTGCTGGTCAATGATTACGATGGCGAAGATGATTTTGAATTTGCTTTATCTTTATTCAATAAATGGGGGATTGGGAAAAAAGAGTCCAACAATGGATTGTTGCTCTTTATCGCAAAGGATAGGCGGGAATATCGTTTTATTTCTGGCTATGGAATGGAACGGCTCTTTCCGGATGCCTATTTAAAGCGGGTGGGCGAATTATACCTTGTACCTAATTTTCAACAGGGGTATTACAGCGCTGGTGTTTTTCAAGCGGTGCGTTTTATTGAACATGTGCTTAAATCACCAGATTCCGTAAAAGAGCTGAAGGAGATGATGCCTGAAGCACAACCTTTCTTCAGTTGGGATAATGCTATTTTTAAGAATAGCTTATTGGTGATCCTCTTTTTTATTGCATTATACATCTATACCCATCTAGTCATTAAATCGCTATTAAAAAAAGCGAACAAAGTCTCGTTTGTAAAGCCAATATTTTATGGGCTTGGATGTGGTGTATTATTGATGTTTGTATCAGTTTTCCCACTGATCATTTTATATGAGGATCTCAGCCCCTTGTATAATAAGAACAATACCCCTTATATATTATTTGCATTGGGAGGGGTTATTTTGGCCATGCGGATTACTACTGGTAGGGAAAGTATCGTTAAGGGTGGCAAGGATGAGGAAGAAAAACAAAATGCACTCAAGAAGTTTAGGAATTACTTATTGGTACCTATGTTGCTTTCGCCATTGGCGCTTTTCGATTTGATTTGGCTTTCTAATCGGATGTTCAAGAATAAAGGCAGGTTCCTTCCACCGAACAATGATCCGGATTGGACGCGTTTGAATCGAAATAAGGACGCCAAAAAGATCAAGACGATCCTTGATGATGGCCAACGTGCCGAAGAGCAGAAAGGATCCCGGAAATATGAAATTTGGCAGCATAGTAAGACTGGGAAGTATGAATTGGTCCCTTGGGAAGTAAGTAAAAAATTTGATGTCTGTCCGGCATGTGGGTATCATACCTTATTGAAAAACCAGACCAAAACGGTAGTTGCTGCGAATTATTCCAGTGCAGGTTCGGGGGAGAAATTCGATAAATGTCAATTCTGTAATTATAAAAAGCATATTGAATTCTACACCATTGCTAAGAAGACACGCTCCAGCAGCAGTAGTTCTTCTGGAGGATCCTCTGGCGGTGGTTCCTCATCCAGCAGTGGAAGTTTTGGTGGAGGTTCTTCTGGTGGTGGGGGTGCCGGCGGACGTTGGTAATTACAGCTCCAATAAAAATTCAGTAAGATTTTTATTCGTTGGCAATTCCAGTTTTTTCCGCAATCGGTACCTACGGATCTCCACACCTCTGGTACTGATATTCAATAAGGAGGCAATCTCCTTACTCGACATGTTCAGACGTAGGTAGGCACAGAGTTTAAGATCATTGGGCACCAAACTCGGATAATCGGCTTTCAGTTTTTTGAAGAAATTCTCATGGGCTTCATTGAAGCTTTTTTCAAAAAGATCCCAATCCCGATCATCACTATGTGCTTCATCAATCAGTTTATTTACCTTTCGTAATTGCTCGTTACTCAGCTTGTTACCATTAGAATCATTCAGGTTGGTCAGTTCATGATGCAGGTTGTTGAGCATTTCATTTTTATAGACAATATTCATGGCCGAATTGGCCAATTCCCTGTTTTTGATGGCAAGTTCCTGTTCGAGTTGCTCGTTCTTTATGGCCATCAATTTCTTTTCGTTCTCTTCGGCTTCTCGGGCCAAGCGTTTTTCCTGATCCGCTAGCATGTTTTCCTTCAGCTTACGTTGGTCTTCCTTCAGCCGCTTTTCATAGGCTTTCTTGCTCCAAAAGAACAGAAAGATAGCCGCTAATACGTATAGCAGGATCATTGGCCAACTCAGGTACCAAGGAGCCTTGATTCGAAAGTTAATCGATGTGATATCTGATTGTATCCCGTTTGCTGATATCGCTCGAACCTTAAAGGTATAATTTCCAAAGGGCAGATTCGTGAAATCCCTATAAGCTACCACATCCCAGTTGGACCAATCATCGGTATAACCCTCCAAGACATATTGGTATCGAATTGGCGATGAGGAATACCAAGGTGACGCGAATGAAATCCTTAAATTGTTTTCGGCATTCGGGATGCTTAAGTCGTCATATAAAGGTTTCTGGTCCTTGGTGATGTTCCAGATATTGGTGATAATGGGTTTGGGAATCTGTTGCTTTACGGGGAATTTGTTGAAGTAAAGTGCAAAACCATTATCTAAACCAAACAGGGATAGTTCGCTGTTAACCTGTAATATATGTTCGTAATTGTTCATCATTCTTCCTTTTAAGGAATTCCAGGAGGAAGAATCAATTCGGATTTGCTCATCGGCGGGAAATTCCACCCGGGCAATATGAGATTTTTTGATTAGCCAGTATTGGTTGTTGCTGATCGGAATGACCTTGTTGGCATTGTAAAAAGAACCCAGCTGTCCGTTGAGTTCCGCATAGGCTTTAAATTCATTCCATACATGGTCAAAACGGTAGAAGCCTGAGTCTGTAGTAAATACAGCATTATTGGCCAAGTTATATATTCCATGGATCCGGGCATTCTTCGGCAGTCCTTTATCCAAGGTTTTCCATTCTTTTACGGATTGGTATCCAGGATTGAATTTTACCTGTTGAATCTGCTGTTGGTTACTTATCCAAAAAGTTTCTGCTTGCTCTTGGTAAATGTCGCGCGTTAGGTCGTTCCTGCCTTCCAACTGTTTGACAAATGACACGGTTGGATCTGTGGTCATCAATCCGATCCCAGTGTAATTTCCTTGCAGCCAATAATTACTATTGGCAACAGGTAGAAATTTCCAAGCTCCGGTTACAGAAGAGATTTTTTTAAGCACTTGGTCCTCTAAGATAAAAGTGCCATTATTATGGCCTATAACCAGTTTTCCCGCAATATTCGCCAATTGCCATACTTGGCCTTGGGAATTGGGGATGAGTTGAAATTTCAATGAATTATAAGAGGAAACCCCTTTCCAATCACTTACGAACAAACCTTGGTTGGTGCCCAGGTAGATCTTATTATTGAACAGGATCGAACTGTATACTGTACCAATATTGCCTGTAAAATCTGAATAATAATATAAGGGTGAATTGATATCAATGCGGTCGATCCCATTATCTAAGCCTACCCATAGGTTGGATTGTTTATCCACGGCTAAACTTAATACGGTGTTATTCTGTAATCCATTGTTCTTGCTGATATGCTGAACGATTTCACCCGATTTATTCACGATATACACCCCATTCTGTATGGTTCCAAAGGCGTACTGATCTGCAAAAAGTTTAACCCCATTATTGATCTGATATCTTTTTAGGGCATCATCAGCAGCCGTTGGAAAAGGTTTGATGGAGCCTGTGGGGCTCATTAAGAACAAACCATGATTGGCGGTTGCGATTAATGTTTGATGATCATGGAAGGGGAGCATGCTTAAAATATTCATGCCATGGAGCTTGGCTGCGTCTGGAATCCTTTCTAGACGATTATTGCTCAAGCGGTGTAAACCCGAAGGTATCTGTTCAAAATACAGGTTGTAACCAACCTGATGTCCGAATAGGAAAGGCTCGCCCTGTGCTCTTAGCAAATCAATGCTTCCTTTTTGATAGCGGTAACTTTTTGAAAAGCTGTGGAAGAATACCTGGTCTTCTTGAATGAGGATCCGCCAGATATCATCATTGCGTAAGGTTTCTTTATCTTTGATTGAGTCCGACAAGCTGGTGTAATTCATTTTCCCATAGCTTCCTCTGATCCAATAACCAAATTCGCCCGACCCACCTACAAAAATTCTTCCTTCTTTATCGATATTAACGCTGCGTAGGCTGGCATGGTTCTTCATAGGGAAAAGCTTCCATTCCTGTCCATCAAATACCAATAAACCTTCCGTATTGGCTGCATATACAAATCCGTCATGACTGATGGCAAGTCCCCAATTTTGGTTTCCAGCAGCATACATCGATTTGGTATATTGCTGCACAAAAGGTGTTCCGACCCTAGGGATGTTCTGCCCTAGGATGCTTACACTAATGAATAATAGGAAAAAGCCAATAAAGCCAGATTTTATAGACATAAGGTTCAAACTTATCCAAAGATAATAAAACCATTTAATCCTTAAAAAATAGCATATTTGTAGGAAGAGAGTGCGTTTATTATATCATCAACATTAAAAATCAACTATGCTCAAATTCGCAAATGCTAAAATCAATATAGGCTTGCATATTACTGAAAAGCGTTCCGACGGATACCATAACCTGGAAACTGTGTTTTATCCAGTGAAGATATATGATGCTGTCGAAATCATACCTAGCCAGGAAATAGCCTTGCAGATTTGGAATTCAGATTTAATAGCTGATGATAATAACTTGTGTTTAAGGGCATATAGGTTGTTAAGTTCCATATATGATTTACCTCCAGTAAACATTCATTTGCTGAAAAATATTCCGATTGGTGCTGGCTTAGGGGGAGGTTCTTCCGATGCAACAGCCGTATTGCTGTTATTGAACGAACAATTTTCCTTAGATATTTCTACAGGAGAATTGAAGCAATTAGCTGCAAAACTTGGTGCCGATTGTCCATTTTTTGTGGAAAATAAAGCCATGTATGCTGAAGGTATAGGAACAGAGCTCGAGGAGATTGCTCTTGATCTGTCTTCCTATCAGATCGTACTGGTTAAGCCGGATATCCATATATCCACGGCAGAAGCCTATAGTCAGGTGCTTCCGAAGCCATCCGAACTGGATTTACGGCAAGCGATAAATCTTCCCATGCAGGAATGGAAATATACCATAAAGAATGATTTTGAATTCTCTCTTTTCGAAAAATACCCGCTGATAGGTGATATCAAGAATAAGATGTATGAATTGGGGGCTATTTATGCTTCCATGAGCGGATCTGGATCTTCTGTCTACGGTATTTTTGAGACCACCGATGGATTGGAAGATTTAAAGCATTACGGTCAGTTGTTTTTGCCTACTAATTTATAATCCTTTCCAGTTATTTAGGGCTTTTAATTGTATTGATAAAATGCGTAAATAATTAGCGTTTTATCAATATTTTCATTAGTATTGTGATGAAAAAATAAATAATTAACAATAAATGTCCCTAAATCTTAAGAATTTCATCAAACAAGTTGATTTGCGAAACCCAAATGAACCTGAATTTTTACAGGCTGTCACGGAGGTTGTCGAAGATCTTATTCCCTATGTAAATGAGCATCGTCCTGATCTTATTGACCTTAAAATTTTAGAACGGATGGTTGAACCTGAGCGAATTGTTTCTTTTCGGGTGGCTTGGACAGACGATCAGAATCAGATCCAGGTAAATCGAGGATATCGTGTCCAAATGAATTCCGCCATTGGACCTTACAAGGGAGGTTTGCGATTTGCTCCAGATGTAAATCTGAGCATTCTTAAGTTTTTGGCATTTGAGCAGGTGTTCAAGAACAGCCTGACCAGTTTGCCTATTGGTGGTGGAAAGGGAGGTTCTGATTTTGATCCCAAAGGAAAGTCAGATATGGAAATCATGCGTTTTTGCCAAAGCTTCATGACTGAATTACAAAGACATATTGGGTCGGAAACCGATGTGCCTGCTGGGGATATTGGTGTTGGTGGACGTGAAATAGGTTATCTGTTCGGGCAATATAAGCGCTTGCAGAACAATTTTTCAGGCGTATTGACCGGAAAAGGTACTGCTTGGGGTGGGTCATACATTCGACCAGAAGCTACTGGTTATGGATTACTTTATTTTGTTCAATGTATTTTGGATTACAATAACGAAAAGATAGAAGGGAAGACGGTATGTATTTCCGGAGCAGGGAATGTAGCCTTTTACGCTGCTGAAAAAGCCATCCAATTGGGTGCAAAAGTACTCACCTTGTCCAATAGTCAAGGAACGATCTATGATAAGGAAGGCTTTAGTCTGGATAAATTGAATTATCTAGGGACATTAGGACGAGATCTGGCCAAATACACGAAGAAATATCCTTCTGCAAGTTATCATGCCAAGGAAAATCCATGGCAGTTTGCATGCGATATTGCCCTTCCATGTGCCACCCAGAACGAGATCAGTGAGGCAGATGCCATAAGATTGGTAAAAAATGGTTGTAAGATTGTGGCTGAAGGGGCAAATATGCCCTCCTCAGCAGAAGCCATTAAAGTGTATCTGCAAGCTAAGATCCATTTTGGTCCTGGGAAAGCGGCCAACGCTGGAGGTGTCGCTGTTTCCGGCTTGGAAATGTCGCAGAATGCGATCGGACAGCAATGGGCACGGGAAAAAGTGGACCACCGCCTCAAATTGATCATGGAAAATATACATAAAACCTGTGTGCGCTATGGTAAAGAGCCAAACGGATATATCAATTACCTCAAAGGAGCTAATGTTGGTGGGTTCATAAAAGTCGCCGAAGCCATGAAAGCGCAAGGGGTGGTTTAAGCAATTTAAATTTTATATTTTTGAAATTCCAAGTCCAATTCAGGCTTGGAATTTTTTTAGTGATCTATATGCGTGTATTAGCAGAATTACCTCATCCGGAATGTAAGATTAGCATCTTCGGCATGAATCAGAAGTTTATCATCAAGTTTGAGCAAGGTACTTTAGAACAATCCTATAAATTGGCTGAGGTGGATGTAGTAGGTGGTATAAATGGAGTCTTTGAAATGTTGGATGAGCCCTTTATTCAACAGGTGCTTTCTATCTTTACCCAGATGAGAGGGGCAATAATCGAAACCTATAATAAATATCAATAATAGGTTTATATAAATATTATAAATACCTGAAAAACAATAGGTATTTAAGAAATAAACCCCAAAACAAAATTATATTTTGTTTTGGGGTTTTCTTTTTGTTGTCATAAAAATAGGAAAGTAAACTATTAATTTATGTAATATATATAAAATGTTGAATTATAGTTGTTTTTATGTGGTAAAAAAATTTTATTTGACTATTAAATCTGCCAAATATCTAACACCTTTGGAGGCTTTTTCGGAAATCTTGATCACGTTGGGTGGAACCCGATATTCTTCCGCATTAGGGTCAATCAGAATGAGTTTACATAAGGGGGAAGTTTCATATAACAGGTTTGCTGCAGGGTAAACCTGAAGGGATGTGCCGATCACTACAAATACATCAGCCTGGGAGGCAAGCTTGGAAGCAGGAATCATATTCGGGACAGCTTCCCCAAACCAGACCACATGTGGTCGTAATGGAGAACCCAACTCACACACACTTCCGGAAATTATTTCATCGCCTTTGATATCATATACCAAATTGGGATTGATGGAGGATTGGGACTTTCGGATTTCACCATGGAGATGAAGTACCTTGCTGCTACCGGCTCGTTCATGTAGGTCGTCGATATTCTGAGTGATGATGTGTACATCAAAATCCTTCTCCAACTCAGCCAGTTTTATATGCGCTTCGTTTGGAGTGGCTTCTATACAGTTCTTCCGACGCTTGTTATAAAAATCCTGCACCAATGCTGGGTTTCTTTGCCAAGCCTCCGGAGTGGCCACATCTTCTACGCGATGGCCTTCCCATAGACCATCTGTACCACGAAAAGTAGGTAATCCACTCTCTACGGAGATCCCAGCTCCGGTAAATACGACAACTTTTTTCATTTTCAAAGATAAAAAAATCCGATTCCTACGGATAGGAATCGGATCTTCTTATGGGATATTTTGTTATTTTACAAAATACCTGTGTTCAACTACTGTAGCTTCTGCTTTTTTGCTGTCAAATGTATCTTTAACAGCACAATAACCAGTTACTCCTCGGTAGATCAATGCTCCACCCAGAGTGATTCCAGATACGGATGTTAACGGGCTTTTCAAAACGGATTTGATACCCATCGCTAAAATGAATCCACCTGCAACAACAGATAATACGCGTTCCGATTTGCCGATATTTCCATCTGTACAAGAATCGTCCATGGTAGATTTTAACTTGTCGAATGCTAAATTTAATATTCCGCTCATAATTGTCTCTATTAATCGTTATGTTATAAACGTTTTGGCGAGGCTTTTGTTTTGAGAGAAATTAGAATTTTCAGGATAACCTGCAAAATTTGTACTTTCACATTTAAAATAAATTTATCTATGCTAGTAAAGAAGTATTCTGGCGAATTGGTGCCTTTTGATGAATCTGCTTTAAGAAAATCACTGACACGTTCCGGCGCTACTGATCAGGAGGTGGATCAGGTTTATAAAGATATCAAGGATTGTCTTTATGATGGAATCAGCACAAGAGAGCTTTATGATGCGGCATTTAAAGCCTTAAAAGCTAAGAAAAGTTCTTACGCTGCGCGTTATAGTCTGAAGAAAGCCTTACGTGAATTAGGGCCAGAGGGATTCTATTTTGAAAAGTGGGTGGCTAGGATGTTCCAAGAAGACGGTTATCAAGCAGTAACCGGACAAACCGTTCAAGGTCATGCCGTATCCCATGAAATTGATGTGGTGGCGCTCCATGGGGAAACTTTACTGGCAATTGAATGTAAATTCAGAAACGATGCTGACGCGAAGATTTCGGTCACTACGCCTATGTATTTCAAGTCCAGGGTAGAGGATGTATCGGGTATTCCATATACTTTCTTCGATCAGAAGAAGGAATTTACGGATGGCTGGTTGGTGACCAATGCCTACCTAACCACCGATTCCATTTCCTTCGGCGAATATTATAAAATGAACCTGCTTTCATGGGATTATCCGCGCGGAAGTTCCATCAAAGCTCGGGTGGATAATAACGGGGAGTATCCGGTAACCTGTTTAACGACCCTGACCCAACAGGACAAGTCCATGTTATTGAAAAATCAATGTATCCTGGTAAAAGACTTGATACGAGATGCTGCCGTATTGGATCGGATTCAGATTCCCCAACCTAAAAAGCAGCAGATTTTACAGGAAGCCCAAGAATTGTTAGCTAGTCCTTTGGAACATGAGTAATAAATTTGTTAGAGAAGAGATCAGCTTTTTTAAAGGAGCTAGAAATAGGTTAATCGAGCTGAAGTATGTTTTTGGCGTTTTCTTTCAGTTTATGAAAGGATTTAGAACCTTACATTTTGTAGGACCTTGTGTTACGGTGTTTGGATCTGCTCGTTTTGGCGAAGATCATCGGTATTATAAGCAGGCAAGGGCTGTATCGGCTGAATTGGCCAATATCGGATTTACGATTATGACCGGAGGAGGACCTGGGATTATGGAAGCTGCAAACCGCGGCGCTAAGGATGTAGGTGGTCCTTCAGTAGGCTGTAATATCGTACTTCCCCACGAACAGATGCATAATCCCTATATGGATAAGTTTGTGAACATTGATTACTTTTTTGTTCGGAAAGAACTCTTAAGGAAATATTCCTTTGCATTTGTAATCATGCCTGGAGGTTTTGGAACATTGGATGAATTCTTTGAAACCTTGACCTTGATTCAAACCAAAAAGATTTCCCAATTTCCAATTGTTATTATGGGGCTTGATTATCACCGATTTATCAAGGAACATGTGGAGCTGATGATTCTGGAGAAGACCATTAGTCCGGAAGATCAGGATCTGTTATTGTTTACGGATGATGTGCAGGAGGCGGTGGAACATATCCGGAAATATGCCGATACCAATAAGATCATCAAATTGAAAGAGCCAAAACCAAGCTGGATATTGGGTGAGCCCAAAATCAGAAAGGAAAAAAAGGCGGTTTAATATAAAATACCTATTGTTTTGCAATAGGTATTCTTTTTTGTATTTTCCCGATGAATTTTGAAAATGACACTTTTTTAAGATTCCTGAACCCAATTTAATTAATCATGTTAAGAAAAGATTTCATTAAAAGCTTATCCATTCTTGCGGGGGCTAGCCTTGCATCGCCTGTATTTTCAAAGACCGAATCGTATTTATTTGCTAAAAAGATAAAAAAGGGATTGGGATTTAGTATGATCCAAGAGAACCTGAGTTTGGTGGATAAATTGAAGTTGGTAAAGGATTTGGGCTTTGATGGGGTAGAGTTTAATGGACCTATAGATTTTACTGTTGATGAGTTGTTGGATGCAAAGGAAAAATCGGGGATAGAAATTCCGAGTTTGGTGAATCGGGATCATTGGTCGAAACCGCTCTCGGATCCTGATGCTTCTGTAAGGAAATTTACGGTTGATTCGGTGGTAAAGACTGTTAAGGAAACAAAGGCATTGGGTGGAGATACCGTTCTGGTGGTGCCTGGAGTGGTTAATGATAAAGTTTCTTATGAGACTGCCTGGAAGAATTCCATTGATTCTATCAAGAGGATATTACCACAGGTGGAACAATATGGGGTGAAGATTGGGATTGAGAATGTGTGGAATAACTTTATTTTAAGTCCTATAGAGGCTAAAATGTATCTGAAGGAAATCAATCATCCTTTGGTTGGATGGTATTTTGATTTAGGAAATATTCTTAGGTACGGCTGGCCGGAGCATTGGCTGGAAAGCTTGGATTCGCAGATCGTGAAATTGCATGTGAAGGAGTTTAGCAAGGATATCATGAATAATCAAGGCTTAGGAAAGGGATTTGGGGTGGAATTAGGGAAGGGAGATGTGAACTGGAAGAGGGTGATGGAAACGATCCGGAAGAGTAATTATAAAGGAGAGTGGATGACGTTGGAAGTAGGTCACGGGGATCGGAATCATTTGAGAAAATTATCCCAGCAGTTTGATGAGATTTTAAAACTTGGGTAATGTTTACGTCATTGCGAGGAGGTACGACGAAGCAATCTTTCTTTCCATGTCATCCTGAGTTTCAATGTCATCCTGAGCGAAGTCGAAGGATATGTACGGGTACCAAATGTAGATGCTTCGACTTCGCTCAGCATGACATGCAGGGAAGATTGCTTCGTTCCTCGCAATGACGTAGGATTAACACCAATTAACAACACCAATTAACAACACCAATTATCAATACCAAATATTAACACCTTATTTATGAGAAAAATCTTATTATTATTCCTATTCCTTTCAACCTTTCTTTCTGCTTATTCCCAGCGTTTGATTTATTCTTCCGATTATCCTGTAGAAAAAATCCGTATTATCCTGGAACAATTACGTGGCGGCACAGTATCTGAAAACTTAACTGATCTTGAATATATCCCTTTAGGAGGTGGTAAAAATGACATTATTGATTTCATATCAAATATCATTATTACCCCTAATAATATAGGCATCATCAGCAACAGTAATCAAAATCTATACATATACGATCTGAAAGGGAATTTAATAAAACGTATCTCAGAAATTGAAGGATTTAAACCAAAAAATAAAGTCTTATTCTATAACATCCAACAGGAAAAAGGAAAAATCGTTGCCTACGGCGATAAATTGAAAGTTGTTTTTAACGAAAAAGGAGAAATCCTGGAAAAGAACTTAGATTATAAGTACATGGGGACAAAGACTTTTGTTTCCTTACAGGATACCAAATTTTATTATGGTTCACCCAGTACAGGAAAGAAAGATTCCTTGCCGGAATATGGTCTAAAAATGAATGATAGTATATTGGTTCGTTATGATCCTAGGGATACCATAGGATTTATGTTTGCTAATGGAGATGAAATCATTAAGACTTCCGAAGAAATTGGTTTTTCCGTATTCCCAAATACCTATCGAATTGCCCAGCTCAATCCTAAAGGAGTGAGTAAAATTATCCAATTTGTATTCCCATATAAAAACACGGTGGATACCAGCAATTATGATATTTATAAAACTGTACAATCCTATTTTAATTTTATGGAAAATAATAGGGATAAAATAACCAGTATTACTGATGCAAAACGCTATAAACAATATCTTTTATTTCAGGTTATCGGATCAACCCCGACCCGTATAGCCTTAAATTTAACAAATAATGAAATTATTAGTCTTAATAAAATTCTTCCAGATAAATCCAACGACTTTATGGAGTTTTTAGGGTATAATGATATGGAAACGGATGGGGAATATATTTATAGCATTATTTATCCAAATGATGTTGCCAAGGCTAAAGAGAAGTCCAAAATAGAAGGGCATAGCATTCGAAAAGAGTATCTACAACTGGAAAAGTCCTTAAACCCAATTCTTGTCCGTTATAAGCTTAAATAACATGCATCAAAAAACTATGCTATTCCTCATGTTCATACTGGGCATGATAGGAACAACACATGCCCAAACAAAAGTTCAAGGAATTCTTATTGATTCCGCCTACAATAGGGTGTTGGAAGCAGCTACGGTTTCCATTTATGAAAACGGCAAGAAATCGGTAGATCAAGTTTCCCTTACTGACCGATATGGAAAATTCCTGATCGAAAAACCTACCGTTGGAAAACCAATGTATATTGAGTTTAGTCTTCAGGGTTATAAAAAAGTAAAGATCGATTATCAATTGGCCACCAATGAAAGCAAGGATTTTGGCAAGATCAATATGATCCAAGTGGAGAATGAGATTGAAGTGGTGGATCTGATTCCTCCTGTTCGCATGAATGGGGATACCATCGAATTC
Organism: Sphingobacterium sp. 1.A.4; assembly: GCF_002734245.1. Lineage (NCBI taxonomy): Bacteria > Pseudomonadati > Bacteroidota > Sphingobacteriia > Sphingobacteriales > Sphingobacteriaceae > Sphingobacterium > Sphingobacterium sp. 1.A.4. The sequence continues at coordinate 2,889 of NZ_PEAZ01000049.1, read as the reverse complement.
AATGCTGATGCTTTCCAATTGGATTCCAATGCGGTTGTTGAAGATCTGTTACAGAAATTGCCTGGGATGGTTGTCTGGGGCGATGGTGAAGTGACGTATAATGGTAGAACGGTTCCCACTATTCTAGTGAATGGCAAGCCTTTCTTTGGATCGGATATGGCTATTGCGCTTCAGAATATTGATAAAAAAGCGGTGGATAAGCTTCAGGTATATGATAAGCGAACCTTTGAAGAAAAACAGAAAGAGCCTGAAAATAAACAGATGGAAATGAATGTGGTGCTGAAAAAGGGGAAGGAGAACATGATGTTTGGAAGTATTGGTGCTGGATATGGTACAGACGATAGGTATCAAGGAAATATGAACCTAAATAAAAGCTTCGGCAAATCACAGGCAACAGTTGCGTATTCTGTCAATAATATCAATAAAAACCTGAGCAGTGTCGACCAACTCTTGAGGAATACAACATTCAAAGGGGTAGGGGTAAATGCGGATTTTGAATCCGATTTTCAGCGACAGGGGATCCTGAATCAGCATGTGATTGGCGCTCGTTATCAATACGACCTTAGTGGTAACAACCAAACCAATAATCAACACAATTTTCAGGGAAATGTAAATGCGAGATGGGAAAAAAATTTGCAGGAAAACGAATCGCAAACCATTCTATTGACCTCGGAAAGTACAGACCATAATAGCCGCTCATCCAAATCCAATGCGGAATATGATTCTAGACATCAGACTGGAAATTTTAATTATTCCCGGAGAAAAAATTCAAGCAATGGTGAAGAACGTAGCTTTAATTACAGTGCAGACATCAATTTGAGAAATAGCCACTCGGAAAGTATTTCAAGTAACCTGTACCTATATGATTATTTGGAAAACCAATCTTCCAATAGCCTTGAAAACTCAAATACCTCATTAAATTCAGCTATGGATTTCAATTTACGGTATAATTTAAATCAGAAATGGAAAGTAAAGGATGGGGATGGGAAAAGTTTGAATAAAACGTTTGATTTAATTGGTTTTGATTTTGGATTATGGGGATCAATAGGTTCCTCAAATGGTGAAAACTTTATGCTTGGTAATTATAAGAACTTTACTGATCCTGAATTGAACAAAGAAAGTAATAGGAGATATAATAGTTCAAATGATTCTAAAGATATATCTGCAGATATGAATTTATCATATGATAAATTTGGTTTGAAACAGCGGTTAAATTATAAAAAATCAGATTTTGACCAAGTTGTAAATGAACTGTTTGCGGGAGAAATGATTGAGAATGGTTCATTGACACATGTTTCTTCATCAAATCAGTTAGAATATGAACCAACTTTAACCTATAATACCAGTTTACAGAGTAAATACCTAAATGGTAGGTATAGTAAAAGCATCAGTCTTAGCCTGTCTATGGGGGCAAGATTTTTTAGGGATGATCAGACCTCTACATTGGATTACCGGAATTTACTTCAAAATTTCACCACATTTAAGCCTAATATTTCCCTAAACCAAAGTTTTAGCCGTATGGATAAATATTACCTAGGCAATAGCTTTAGTTATAATTATAATGAAGAATATCCTTCTTTGGATAGGCTGAGGCCGATATATGATGATATCAATCCAGGAATACGGTATTATGGTTCAAGATATCTATTAAAAGCTACTGGTGTTCATGCTTTTAGTTTGAATGGAAATTATAATGAAATGAAGCAATATTCTGCTAGGATTAATTATAATGTTAATTATAGAATTTATAAGGATGGCCTTACGGATAGTTTGGTTTTTGAAGGACCCGAACAACAGGTATATACGAGTCAGGTTCCTCAATCTCAACATCTCGTGTCTTATTATCTTAGTTTTGCTAAGCCATTTTTGTTAAAGAAAGATCATACCTTAACCCTTAATGTTTCTAATAATGGAAGCTGGGGTAATAAATATCAATATGTGGATGACTTTATGCAGGAAATGATCAATAGGAACCTTTCTTTTCAAATGAATATGAACTATACGTTCTTGAATAAGCTGCAGGTTGCCATGAAGAATAATTTTGGAATTTATTCGAGAACCGATAAAAAGGCGGAGAACAGTAATAATGATTATACGTCAAAGAATTGGACTTTGGGTCTTGCTACGGCTTATATGTTGACCAAAAGATGGACAATTAATACTAGTTTGGATAACAGGACAAACTTTTCAAAGTTCCAGGATAATAAGGCTTTGATCTGGAATGCGAATATGACGTATAGAATGTTGAAAGGTAATAATTTAGAAGTGAAGGTGGCAGCGCTGGATTTATTGAAGCAGAATAAAGGCTTTTATTTTTATGATAGTGTAACGGAGTTTACTTCAGGAACGAGGAATATTCTAACGCAGTATTATATGGTTTCTTTGAGCTATATGCCTAGGAAGTTTGGGAAGTAATTTTAGTGTTTTTTCGTCTTTGGGAGTAGGTTTGCGTCATTGCGAGGAGGTTTGCGTCATTGCGAGGAGGTACGACGAAGCAATCTTTCTTTCCATGTCCTCCTGAGCGTAGTCGAAGGATCTGCACGTGTACCAAATGTAGATACTTCGACTTCGCTCAGCATGACATGCAGGGAAGATTGCTTCGTTCCTCGCAATGAACTGTGTATATATCCAAATAATAAATTAAATTTTCTCCAAATAATATTCTGATTAGGCCGCTTTTGCGATGTAGCCCTTTCCAGATTTTGCGATGGCGAATGCCTGTTTGATCAGTTTGTTCACCACTGCTATGATTGCGACCTTGTAGGGTTTTCCCTTTTCCATCAACCTCCCATAAAGCCCGCTGCAGGCGGTGTTGCTCCTGATGGCGGATATTGCCGCCATGTACAGCACCTTTCTGACCTGGCCCATCCCCATCTTGCAGATATGTCC